>NZ_JAZHDB010000236.1:0-9328 GCF_036584575.1 Desulfolutivibrio sp. | reverse complement strand
ACCAGAAAGGCCACGGCCCGGGAATGGTCGGCGATGACCCGCAGCGCGGTGTCCGTCTCCTCGCCCGCCCGGTAGGCCACCCCGGCCAGCTCTCCGGCCCGGGCGATGATTTTTTGGAAGAGGTCCGTGTCGTAGTTGGAGTTGACGCCCTGGCAGATGGACGCGATGCGCTCCAGGCCCATGCCGGTGTCGATGCTGGGGCGGGGCAGGTTGACGCGGGTCTGCTTGTCGATCTGGTCGTACTGCATGAAGACCAGGTTCCAGACCTCGAGATACCGGTCGCAGTCGCAGGAGCCGATGCCGCAGTCCGGGCCGCAGGACATGTGCTCGCCCTGGTCCACCAGGATCTCGGAACAGGGGCCGCAGGGGCCGGTGTCGCCCATGGACCAGAAGTTGTCCTTTTCCCCCAGGCGGTAGATGCGCTCGGTGGGCAGCCCGGCCACCTTCCGCCACAAGTCGAAGGCCTCGTCGTCGTCGCGGTACACCGTGGCGTAGAGCCGGGATTTGTCCAGGCCCAGCTCCACGGTCAAAAATTCCCAGGCCATGCGGATGGCCTGTTCCTTGAAGTAATCGCCGAAGGAGAAGTTGCCGAGCATCTCGAAAAAGGTGTGGTGTCTGGCGGTGCGGCCCACGTTCTCCAGGTCGTTGTGTTTGCCGCCCACGCGCAGGCACTTCTGGGCGGTCACGGCCCGCTTGTAGGGCCGTTTGTCCTGGCCCAGAAAGACCTTTTTGAACTGGACCATGCCCGCGTTGGTGAAGAGCAGGGAAGGATCCTCGCGGGGCACCAGAGGGGAGCTCGATACCGGCTGGTGGTCGTTTTTGGCGAAGTAGTCGAGGAACCGGGCGCGAATCTCGCTGGCCGTCATCATGGGCGTCTGCCTCCAACACAGGCCGGGGGGGATGCCGCCCCCCCGAAGTCCTTGCGCGTGATGGTTAATGTCGTGTGAAACTGCAACCCCGACAGCCGAAGCGGGTGTGCGTTACATGCCGTCGTCGGCCTCGTCCGGCAGGGCCGGGACATCCAGGGGCTCTGCGGGCTCGGCCAACCCCAGATGCTCCATGAGCTTTTGCTCGACGGTCTGGCGGATGTCGGTGTGCTCTTGCAAAAAGGCCCGCACGTTTTCTCGTCCCTGGCCCAGGCGTTCGCTGCCGAACGCGAACCAGGCCCCGGACTTGTCCACGATGCCCGCCTCCACGCCCATATCGATCAATTCGCCCTCGCGGGAAACGCCGGTGCCGTAGAGAATGTCGAACTGGGCCTCGCGGAAGGGGGGGGCCACCTTGTTTTTGACCACCTTGACCCGGCAGCGGTTGCCGTAGCTCTCTTCCTTGTCCTTGAGCGTCTGGATGCGCCGGATGTCCAGGCGGATGCTGGCGTAGAACTTGAGCGCGTTGCCGCCGGAGGTGGTTTCGGGGCTGCCGTAGCCGGTCATGCCGATCTTCATGCGGATCTGGTTGATGAACACCACGGAGGTGCGCGACTTGTGGATGGTGCCGGTGAGCTTGCGCATGGCATGGGACATGAGTCGGGCCTGTCCGCCCACCTGGGTGTCGCCCATGTCTCCCTCCAGTTCGGCCTGGGGGATCAGCGCGGCCACGGAGTCCACCACCACCACGTCCACGGCGCCCGAGCGCACCAGCAGGTCGGCGATGTCCAGGGCCTGTTCGCCGTAGTCGGGCTGGGAGATGAGCAGCTCCTCGGTTTTGACCCCCAGGCGCTTGGCGTAGTTGACGTCCAGGGCGTGTTCGGCGTCGATGAAGGCGGCGGTGCCGCCCGCCTTCTGGGCCTCGGCGATGATGTGCAGGGCCAGGGTGGTCTTGCCCGAGGATTCGGGGCCGTAGATCTCGGTGATCCGCCCCCGGGGAATGCCGCCCACGCCCAGGGCCATGTCCAGGCCGATGGAGCCGGTGGGGATGATCGGAATTTTGACGTGGGCCGAGTCGTTGAGGCGCATGACCGAGCCCTGGCCGTACTTGCGCTCGATGGTGGTCAGGGCGGTCGCCAGGGCGTCGCTTCGCATCGTGTCCGGGGGGAGGGTCTTTTTGGCCATGCGTGGTCTCCGTGGGTGGGAACGGTTGCCGAAAACCCACGGTTAGTAGCAGAAGCCCCGCCCGGGGGCAACGGGGGCGTGGGGCCTTGGGCCGGACGAAGTGTGACGTTTCCGTCATCCTGGCGAGGCGGGAACGCCATAAAATCCAGGGCGTCTTGCCTCCGTTTCAGCCAGGGTCTATGGTGCCCACCCGGGGCTCCGGCGGGCATGGCCGGTTCCCCGCGTCGCCAGCGGCAAGCCATGTATCCCGTGGTTTTGATCATCACCCAGTATGCGAAACGAGGCGCCCGATGATATCCATCTACAAGCACGCGGGCGGCAAGCTCGGCGAGATCCGCCACATTGAGGACGACTGTTGGATCAACGTGGTCAATCCCGGCGAAGCGGAAATCAAGTCCCTGGCCGAGCAGACCGGCGTTCCCCAGGACTTCCTCACTGACGCCCTGGACGTGGACGAACGGGCCCGCATCGAGGCCGACGACGGCAGCGTGCTCATCGTGGTGCATACGCCCATGCGCGCCGCCGACGAGGATGACGACATCCCGTTTCGCACCATCCCCCTGGGCATCATTAAAAAAGACCGGCTGATCATCACCGTGTGCCGCCAGGAAAACGAGATCGTGCAGCAATTCCTGGAGGGCCGGGTCAAGAACTTCCTGATCAGCGACCGGGCCCGGTTCATCATCCAGGTGTTTCTCAATACGTCCATCACCTTTTTACGCCACCTCAAGGAAATCAACAGGAAGTCGAACCTCCTGGAGGACGACCTGCACAAGTCCATGCAAAACGAGGCGCTCATACGGCTCGTGAATATTGAAAAAAGCCTCGTCTATTTCATGACCTCGGTCAAAGCCAATGAGATTGTCATGGCCAGGATCACCAGGGCGGATGTTCTTCGCCTGGATGAACTCGACAAGGATCTTTTAGACGACGCCATCACCGAAAATCTTCAGGCCATCCACATGACCAAGATCTACAGCAATATCTTAAGCGGGCTGATGGACGCCTTCGCCTCCATCATCTCCAACAACCTCAACGTGGTCATGAAAGTGCTCACCAGCGTGACCATCATCCTGATGATCCCCAATCTCATCGCCAGCATCTACGGCATGAACGTGGAGCTTCCTTTTCAGCATTCCATGAACGCCTTCCTCATCGTGGTGGCGACGGGGCTTTTCTTGTCGATCCTGGGGGTCTTGGTGTTTGTGAAAAAGAAGTGGCTCTAAGGGTCTGGGAGAGGGCCTCCGACGCTTGACAAGCGGTCGGAAAAAACGGAAGCCTTCGCAGTTTACGGCGGCCTGCTCGCTGCAGGCCTCTTTTGCTGTGAGTCAAAACGCACGACGGGCGTCTTTTTGCCGACAAGGCCCGGTTGCCGGGCTTTTTTCCGCGAACGCATGGGGGACAGCATGGGACTTGAGTTGATCAAACCTGGAACGCACATCGATTTTCTCAAATATCGCAAGATCGCCTATCTTGTCTCCGCCGCGATCATCCTGGCGGGGTTCATCTCCCTGGCGGTCAAGGGCGGCCCCCGCTACGGCGTGGATTTTGCGGGCGGCCTGACCATCCAGCTCAAGTTCGACAAGCCTTTGGAGGTTGCCGACCTGCGCAAGGCCGTGGAGCCCGTGGGTCTTTCGGGCATGGTCGTGCAGCGTTTCGGCCAGGACACGGACGGTGAATACCTGGTGCGGGCCGCCGAGCAGGACATGTCCCAGGAAGGCATCCGCGAGGCCGTGGTCACGGCCCTGCAAAAGGGCTTGCCCAACGCCGGGTTCACGGTGCAGCGGTTGGAGATGGTCGGCCCCAAGGTGGGCGCGGATCTGCGCTCCAAGGCCATCGAGGCCGTGTTCTACGCGGTTTTGCTTATCGCCATCTACATTTCCGGCCGTTTCGAGCAGCGCTGGATGGCTGCGGGCATCATGGCCGCCGGGCTGACCGGCGGCGTGTATCTGCTCAACCTGCTGCATGTGCCCACGGGCTATCTCATCCTGGCGGCCATGCTCATCACCTTGCTCCTTTGCTGGTACATGCGGTTGAAATTCGCCCTGGGCGCGGTGGTGGCCGATCTGCATGACGTGTTTTTGATCATCGGCATCTTTTCCCTCCTGGACAAGGAATTCGACCTGACCACGGTGGCGGCGCTTTTGACCATCCTGGGGTATTCCTTAAACGACACCATCATCGTCTTCGACCGTATCCGGGAAACCATGCACGGCGCGGACAAAAAGGAACCCCTGGCGGACATCATCAACCGCAGCATCAACCAGACCCTGACCCGCACCATCCTGACGGCAGGCACCACCCTGGTGGTGACGCTGTGCCTGTACCTCTTCGGCGGCGCGGTCATCCATGATTTCGCCCTGGCCCTGTTGATCGGCATCGTGGCCGGCACCTATTCCTCCATTTTCATCGCCAGCCCCATCCTGCTGGATCTGGGGTCCGGTTTCGTGCGCAAGGAAGCGGCCCAGGCGGCGGCGACGGAGCCCGCCGCGTGAGCACGGGTTCCGGCGCTGCTCCGGACAGTATCCGGGAGGCCGGGACGACGGCTGGCGGCGAACCTGCCGTGGCGGGGTCCGAGGGGACTGGCGATTCCCATGGCGCCGCAGGGACTGGCCCTGAGCCGGACGGGGCGCCGCCTGGCGACCCCAATTCTGGCGCCCCCCTCGCCGGGGACACCGCCTCCGACGAGGAGCACGCCGACCAGGAGATGTCCCTGCTCGACCATTTGGGCGAGCTGCGTACCCGGATCATGCATTGCGTCATCGCCGCCGCTGTGGGTTTTCTGGCCTGCTACGCCGTGGCCGAAGACATGCTGCGGTTTTTTTTGCAGCCGCTTTTGAACGTCCTGCCGCCGAAAAGCACGCTGATCGCCACCACCCTGCCGGAGAAGTTCTTCACCGTCCTCAAGATGGCCTTTCTGGGCGGCTTCCTGGTGGCCAGCCCCTACATCTTCTACCAGATCTGGCGGTTCATCGCCCCGGGACTCTACAGGGAGGAACGGCGGGCGCTTGTTCCCGTGGCCATCGCCACGGCCTTTTTCTTCACTGGCGGCGGGGTGTTCGGATATTTTGTGGTGTTTCCCTTCGCGTTTTCATTTTTTGTGGACTACGCCGGGGAACTCATCACCATCATGCCCACCATCAGCAGCTATTTCTCGTTTGCGGTGATGCTCCTGGTGGCTTTCGGAGTGGTGTTCGAGCTGCCTGTGGTTTTGTATTTTTTGGCCCGCATCGGGCTGATCACGGCCGCCGGCCTGCGCCGCAACCGGCGTTGGGCCATCCTGGGGGCGTTTATCCTGGGCGCCCTTTTGACCCCTGCCGACCCCATCAGCCAATGCCTCATGGCCGGGCCGCTGATTGTGTTGTACGAGGTGGGCATTGTGGCGGCGGCGCTTTTCGGGAAAAAGAAACCGCCTGCCCCAGAGGCCGCCGCTCCAGAGACAGCCGCCTCAGAATCCGCCGCTTCGGAATAGATTCCGGGCCTGCCGCCGCCTCTTCGGCCAGGGGGCGCCCCTCGCACGCCGCCGGATGCAGGCTGTTTACGCAAGACCTTCGTTTGAAAAGCATATCTCTGAGGGCGGGCAAGACCCGGACCAGACCCGTAAGGCTATCGTCCGGCCATGAGGGCGCCGTTTCATCGGGCGCGGCGACAGGCGGATGCGGCAGATGCGGCGATTTCGTTTTCCGCCGAATCGTTCCAGGCGGCGAGACTTGGCGTGTGGTGGCGTGAGCTGTTGCGGTCGTCGGCGTCCCGGACTGTTGCGGGAGGTCGGCCTGCATCCTTCGATGGGCGTTACTTCGGGGTCTGGGCCGTTCCCCGCTGTTGCCGATTTTGCTCTTCAACCGCCCGGGCGGCATCGGCATCGGCCTCGATGTACTCCTGATAGGCCTTTTCCTTGGCCGCGCGATAGCCTGCGGCATCGTCCGGGCGACCGGCCTCCATGGCCGCCTCCTCTTCCTGCCCCAGGCGCACGAAGGCGGTATAGCGGTCTTTGGCCTTTTGGCCGAGATATTCCGGATCGGCGTTGCGGGAGGCCAGCAGGGGCTTTTCGGTGCAGGAGACGGGTCCGAAAGGGGCCGCCAGGAGCAAGGCCGCCAAGATAAGAGCGAAATGGAGTGCTTTCATGCGCAAAAAGGGGGGGCGATGAAACGCCCACGGTTTTGTCCCAGGTGAGCCCCATGGGAACCAGGTTGTCCCGATCCTTGGCGCACCGGGGGGAATTCGGGAAGACCTCAGCGGAAAGCGTGTTTCGACTCAGAGGTGAACATTGACGATGCCTCCGAGATCCACATCAAGATGGCCGCCCAGGTCCACATCCACGTGCCCACCCAGATCCACATCCACATGTCCACCCAGGTCGACATCCACATGGCCGCCAAGATCCACTTCCACATGGCCGCCCAGGTCCACCTCGACGTGACCGGCCGGTCCCGGTTCCACATGCCCGGGAGGATGGGCTTCCACATGTCCGGCGTGTTGGGCCTCGAAATGACCCGGCGGTTGGGCCTCGGTATGTCCGGCTGGGTTTACGGCATCCGGCATGGGCGTTCCCTCTCGGGATGTTCTGGAAAAGGGTTTTTATTCCCGCATATGAAATAATATCCGTAATCGGGCTGTTGTCAAGACGGGCGCTGCTCCGGCTCGGCCTGCGACGCCCCGGCGGGGGGGCGGGCGTGCCCTTGGCGCAGGCCCTCGTCCCGGGCGAAGTAGCGTCCGGGGGTGACGCCCAGGGCGCGCCGGAACATGGCGATAAACGCGCTTTGGCTCTCATAGCCCAGGTCCATGGCCACGGCCATGACCGGCTCCCCGGCGGCCAATTTGCGCAGGGCCGCCAAAAGTCTGGCCTGTCTGCGCCAGATGCGGAAGGTCAGCCCCGTTTCCTTGAGAAAAAGCCGCAACAGCGTGCGATCCACGGCCCCGGCCCGGGCGGCCAGTTCCGGCAGGGTGCGCCGGTCCCCGGGATCGTCCAGAAGGTGGCGGCAGACCACGGCCAGCCTGGGGTCGCGGGGCATGGGCAGATACAGCGGGGCCGTGGTGGAGACCCGCATCTGGTCCAGGATGACGGCCATGACCCGGCCCTGCGGGCCGCTTGGCTCGTAATGGTGTGGAAAGGCGCAGGCGTGGATGATGAGTTCCCGCAAAAGCGGCGACACCGGAACCACCCGGCACGTCTCAGGCATGTCCGGTACGGCCCCGGGCATAATGTACAGGGTTTTGAGCGATACGCGGCCATACACCCGCACATGATGCCAGATCATGGAAGGAACCCACAGGGCCAGGTGCGGCGGGGTGACCCAGATGCTGTCCGGGGTGGTGATGGTCATGACTCCGGCCGAGGCATGGATGAGTTGGGCCCGGAAATGGCAATGGGGCGGGCTTGGCAGAAACGGCGGGAGCTCGCGGGACACGGCCAGGACCGGCCGCAAGGGATCGGGGTCGTCTCCCTGCTCGCTGGGTCGGGACAGGACGTCAGCCAGCTTCCCTGTCGGATTCGCGCTATTCTTCGTCATATTGTCGAGACACACTAGCGGCAAGTTGGGGTAGGAGCAAGGCCGTCAGGGGAGTGATCCGCACCATCGCCCCGGCAAAGGAAGGATTGCATGAACCGCCGCCAAGTGGCCTGGATCACCCTGGCCCACATGTTCACGGACATCAACCAGGGGGCTCTGCCCGCCCTGTTGCCGCTTTTGATCCCCCGCCACGGCCTGTCCTACGCCGCCGCCGCGGCCGTGGTCTTTTCGTCCAACATCGCCTCCACCGTGGTGCAGCCGGCCTTCGGGCACTTTGCGGACAAGACCTCCAAGACCTGGCTTGTGCCTGCGGCCCTGGCCATGGCCTGCCTGGGCCTGGGCGCGACGGGCCTGACCCCGACCTATCCGCTGCTGATTGTTGCGGCCGTGGTCTGCGGCGTGGGCGTGGCCGCGTTTCATCCCGTGGGCGCCCGGTTGATCAACCAGAACGCCGGGAGCCAGAAGGCCGGGGCCATGAGCATTTTCGGCGTGGGCGGCACCATGGGATTCACCCTGGGGCCGATTTTCGCCGCCCTGGTGACGGGATGGTGGGGCCTTGGCGGCACGGCTGTCCTGGCCCTCCCCGGATGCCTCATGGCCGTGCTGGCGGCCTGGCTGTTGTCCCGGCCGCAGTCCATGCAGGCCGCGAAGGCCATGTCCGCCTCGGCCGAGGCGGTGGGGAAACCGGCCTGGGGGGCCTTTTTTCGCCTGACGGGAACGGTCGTGGGGCGGTCTATGCTCTTTTTCGGGTTCAATACGTTCATTCCGCTGTACTGGATCAACGTCCTGGGGCAGTCGGAACGGGCCGGGGCCATGGCGCTGACGGTCTTTGCGGCCTCCACGGTGGTGGGCTCCCTGGCCGGAGGCCGGCTGGCCGACCGCCGCAGCCAGCCACGCATCATTTTTTTCAGCTACCTCACGGTCATTCCCATGATTCCGGTCTTTCTGGCCATGAACTCGCCCTGGGCGGCCCTGAGCATGCTCGTGCCCATGGGAATCGGGCTGTCCATACCGTACAGCGCCATGATCGTCCTGGGCCAGAGCTACCTGCCGGGACGCATCGGCCTGTCCTCGGGGGTGACCTTGGGGCTGGCCATCTCCATCGGCGGCATCGCCGCGCCCATTCTGGGCATGGTGGCCGACGCCCACGGCCTGCACACGGCCCTGGCCACGACCATGATCCTGCCGGTCTTAAGCGCCGCAGTGGCCTGGACCCTGCCCGACCCCGCCGTGGCCACAGCCGTGACAAAGGCCGCCTGACATGCGGCCATGCCGATGGTCACGACCAGGGATTCATGGGGATTGAGGCAGTGAGCACTGTCCGCCAACGGCCCTTTTCGTTTGAGAGAAGGGCCAGTCGGCAAATGCCTTTGGGCTTCCGCCGGGCTTGAGGGCGGGAAATACGGGAGCGTTTGGCCACGTTTTGGGGCATGGGGCGTTGCGTCTGTCCGCCTTGGGTAATCCCCTGGCAACGCCAAGGGGAACCCCCAGTGTGCCAGCTTGCCACACTGCAGAAGATTGCATAAAGGTGGTGTGCTGTCGATAATGAAAATCTTTTTCATTATCTGTCGAGTTCTTCCGGCCGTTCGCACGGGCGGTTGGCACGTTCAACCTTTTGTCATTCGGAGGAGTTTTAATGAAAATCGGGAAGATGTTGGGAACATTCGGAATGACTTTGGTCATTGCTATTTCCGCTTCAGCGGCGTTCGCCCATAACCTTTGGGTGAATGGGGGGAACAAGGAGGTCTTCGAGGCCGACATCATGTA
>NZ_JAZHDB010000235.1:0-9486 GCF_036584575.1 Desulfolutivibrio sp. | reverse complement strand
TGACCTTTTTGACCGCTTCGATGGCCTGCTTGCGGTCGTCGCCGGTCAGAAGGTCCACATGGATGCATTCGTAGACCACGTTTTTGTCGTCGAGAAACTGCTTGGCCTGCTTGCAGTGGATGCAGGTGGACAGGGCGAAGACTTTGACGTTTGGGGCCATGGGAGCTCCTTTGAAAAAAATGGATGTTACCTGCGGCGTCCATCCGCCATATGCGGATGTATTCCCCTTTCCAGGCGGCGGGTCAAGCGGGACAACGGCCAGGTCAGAAGCAGATACAAGGCCGCCAGGGGCAGATACGTCTCGAAGGTGCGGTAGGTTGCGGCGTTGACCACCTCGGCGGCTTTGGTCAGCTCCCGCACGGCGATGATCGACAAAAGCGACGAATCCTTGATCAGCGACACGAACTGCCCCGTCACCGGCGGCACCATGCGCCGGAGCGCCTGGGGCAGGATCACGTGCCGAAGCGTCTGGGCGTGGGTCAGCCCGGTCCCGGCCGCCGCCTCCCACTGCCCCGGGTCCACGGACTCGATGCCCGCCCGGACCATCTCCGAGATGTAGGCCCCGGAGAAAAAGGCCAGGGTCACGGCCCCGATGACGTAGGGGCTGTCCAGACGCACCACCACCCCCACGCAGAAATAGAAAATGAGCACCTGCACCAGAAGCGGCGTGCCCCGGAAGGCCCCCACGTACAGGGCCGCCAACTCCGGCAGCCACGCCCCCCGGGACACCGAGGCCAGCCCGGCGGACACCCCGAGCACAAGCCCCAGGACCATGGCCCCGGCCGAGACGGCCATGGTGGTCAACAGGCCGTACAGGTAGATTTCCCGGTAGGCCCACACCACGCCCCAATCCCAGTGGTAGCGGATGTTCGACAGCACCACGTACAGGCCCGCCGCAAAGGCCGTCAGGAGCACGATCCGGGCCACGGGGCGCGGCACGCTGGCCAGCCGCCCGAGCACGCCGCGATGCCTGGCCGGGCCGGAATCCGGATGCAGGCGCGCCCCGAAGGCCCCGTCTGGGCTCAATGACGGCTACCCGGCCAGGACAGGACGAACGGCGCCTTGTACTCGAAATGCGTCTTCAGATAGGCCGCGATCTCGGCCGACACGTCGCGCGAGGCCGACACCATGAAGCAGATGTTGGTCTCGGCGCGCACCTCGCCGGAAGGCAAAAGCGCCCCGCCGTCGCAACTGCCGAGTTGGGAATAGCCCCCGGCGGTCTTGGCCAGAAACTTGCGCAACTCCGGGAACTTCCCGGCCGCCTCCTTGCCGCCGGGCAAGACCCGGGGAACCACGAAGAAATGGATGACCACCTGTTCGGCCGCCTGAACGGCCGTGTCCGGCCCCTGGGCCGGGGTTTGGCCCGGCGTCTGGGCGAACGCCGACACCGCAGCCAAAAGGATCACCGCCGCCGCCATCAAAACCGCGCATCGTCTCATGCCGTACTCCTTACTCCATGGGTTGCCGTTGACCGAACCGGTAGCCAGGGCCCTCACGGACCCAAAGCGTCTGCTGCAGCCCGAAAAAGGCTTGCGCCTCCCCGCTCCCCCGTATCCGGCCGCAGGGATTCCACGGGACGCGCGCACGCCTATCCCGCCAGGTAGTCCGCCACGGCCTCCTGGTCGATGGTCAGCACCTGTCCGCTGTCCGTGGCGGCCAGCTTGGGGGACGAGCTCGGGTCGAATTCGTAGTCGGCGATGAGCCCGGTATAGATCTCGCGCAGGGCCCGCGCGCCGATGCGGGTGTTTTTCATGGCATGCTCGGCGATGAGATCCAGGGCCTTGTCCGTCAGCCGCAGGGTCACGCCCATGTGCTTGAAATAGTCGCGCGAGGCCCGCAGCGGCGAATCGTCCGCCGTGAGCATGATCTTTTTGAGCTCGTCGCGGCCCAATTCCTCGAAAAGGGCGATGGAGCTGAAACGCGACACGAACTGGGGCATCATGCCGTAGGTGAACATGTCCGACAGCCGCAGGTAGTCCTTGAGCTTAAACCGCACCACCGTGCGCACCTTGACCGTGCCGTCGGGCTGGCGGTCCACCTCGGAGGTCTCCTTGAGGCGGCGCTCGTCCTTGCGGTTGACGAGCAGGGTGTAGACCTGGTCGAAAAGCTCTTCGAAGGCCCCGCCGCAGATGAAAAGCAGCTTCGAGGTGTTCACGGGGATGTCGGCCAGGCATCGCTTGCCGCTCTCGTCCACGACCTCGGTGCGATACAGGATGTCCTCGCCCTCAAGCAGGGTCAAAAGGGCATACTGGGTGGTGATGCCCTCCACGTTGGCCTTGCCCGACACCCGGGCGGAAATCTTGTCCACCTCGTCCACGCACACCGTGGCGTTTTCCATGGCCGCCTTGAGCTGGGCCGCCGTCAGGTCGCCGCCGCTAAGAGCCCGCACCCGGGCCTCGATGCGCCGAAAAAGCCGCGTGGCCCGGTCCTCGCCCTCCACCTCCGGGGCCAGGGTGTTGGCGTTAATGATGACCATGGTCCGAAAGGCCGCAAGCTCGTCGTGGTCTTCGTAGAACTGGTTGATGGCCCGCATGACCGTGGTCTTGCCCGTGCCGCTGTTGCCGATGAAAAGGACGTTTCCGGCCTTTAAGCCATGGATGTGCTTGTAGATGGAGACGCTGATGAGGCGCAAGACCCCGGCCTGTCCGAGCACCTTGGAGGTCAGGTAGGCATAGATGTCGCGGGGTAAAAACATGCGGGACATTTTTGGGGCTCCTTGGCCGCGAGGTTTCTTCTCACTTCCAGCCATCCTAGCCGCTTCAGCGCCCCCGGGCAAGCGCCTGCCCCGGCTTCATTTTTCCGCAGGCATCTGCTAGGTTGCCCCCGTTCGGTCCATGTCTCAATCACATCGCCACCCCGACCCGAACCGGAGCCCGCATGAATATCGCCGATCTGGTCCTGCTCCTGGCGTGGGGATTTTTTTTCCTGCGGGGCTACATGCGCGGCCTGGTCAAGGAAGTGGGCTCCCTGGCCGCCCTGTTCGCCGGGTTCTATGCGGCGGCCAACTACCACCAGGAGGTCACGCCCTACCTTTCGGGCCACATCTCCGGCAACTACGCCCAGATCGCCGCCTATCTCCTGGTGTTCACCGCCACCCTGCTCGGGGTGTGGTTTTTGGTGCTGGCCCTGTCCCGGCTGGTGAGCATCACCATGACCCAGTGGGCCGACAAACTTTTCGGCGGGGCCTTCGGACTGGCCAAGGGCGTGCTTTTGGCCGCCGTGGTCTTTTTCATCATGACCACGCTTGGGCACAAGCCGGACTTTCTGGCCTCCTCGCGGCTTGCCCCCTTTGTGGAAAAGGCCGGAAACCTCGTCGCCGGATACGTACCCCCGGACATCAAGGCCAAGCTGCAAACCGCCGCCGAAGAGGTGCCCAAGGCTCTGGAAACGGCCAAATCCCCGGCATCGGGCAAACCCTCGGCCACGCCCAAGGCTGCCGCCCCTGCCAAAACCACGGACCAGACCCCCCAAAAAAAGCCATGAAAAACGACACCCCATTGAACGCGCTGCTCGACGTCATCGACTCCCTGCTCGGACCCGGCGGCTGCCCCTGGGACCAGGCCCAGACCCCGGAGACGCTGTGCGACTACATCATCGAAGAGTCCTTCGAACTGGTGGACTGCATCCGGGCGGGCGACTCGCCGGGAGCCCTGGAGGAGATCGGCGACGTGCTGTTCCTTTTGCTCTTCGCCACGAGGCTCTACGAGAAAAAAGGGGCCTTCAGCCTGTCCGACGTGTTCAAGGCCGAGGCCGCCAAGATGATCCGCCGCCATCCCCATGTCTTCGCCGACCTGACGCTCAAAAACCGCGAGGAGCTTTTGCGCAACTGGGAGCGCATCAAGCGGGCCGAGAAAAAGGAAGGCGCCGGGCTCTACGACAGCCTGCCCAAGGGGCTGCCGCCGCTTCTGAAGGCCTACCGCATCCACTCCAAGGCGGCCCGGGTAGGGTTCACCTGGGAGTCGGACGAGGACATGAAGCATGCCCTGGAAAAGGAGCGGATGGAGTTTGAGATGGCCGTGGCGGCGGGCGACGAGGCCCGCATGGCCGAGGAGTTCGGCGACTACCTTTTTTCGCTGGCCGAATACGGCCGCCGCCTGGGGCTCAAGGCCAATTCCTGCCTGGACGACGCCAACAAGAAGTTTCTCGGGCGGTTTCGGGGCATGGAGGCACTGGCCAAGGAGCGGGGGCTGGATATCGCCACGCTGACGCTTGCGGAGTGGAATGGGTTGTGGGGGGAGGTGAAGGGGAAATAATTTGTAATAACCAAATTATACATTAATATTTTCTTCCAATATTGCATACGCGATCAACAAAACAACGTTTGCAACCTGAACTATTGAACACAGTTTGGCGTTATATTTACTGGCTGGCAGTTTGTTTTTTACATACTATTTTTCAAGCTTTGCCCTCAAAAAGGCAATAAGTTTATCTACTTTCTTGCCATCAAAACACTGCTGTTTGTTAAATTGTCTTTTTGTAGCCGCATCCAGAGCAGTATCTTTAATTTTTCTCAGGACATCCTTGATTAATTTATTTTCGCAAGAACATTTTTGCAATTCTTTACTCAGCCATTCTAACCTATTAGAAGAAGGCAAACCCTCTAAAGATACTGTTGAAGAGGGTAGCATTGTTTTTATGGTCTCGTCTGCAACCTCTCTAAAAAAGGACTTTCTGTAAATATCCTCGAGACACTCCAGTTCTTTATCAGCATCTGCATAAGTGAACCATAAACCCTTCGGGCCATTCTTCTCAAAACTGTCCCTCTTATCAATTGCTGCGGCGTCATTATCACTCAGTATTATATATTCTAGACTACCTAGCTCCAAAAAACTGACGACGTTTTGGATTCCCCGCATCCCTCCACAAAAAGTTACTCCAAACCTATTTTTCGATGATTTAATGTTTAAAAAGTGTTTTATAATCTTTGAGTCACTATATCCCTCAACAATGACGTTGCTCTTATGAATATTCTCATATACTGCTTGCCCGAGAGCTGCGTATATTGAATGTGCATTGAATCCAGCATCTTCATTCGCGACCGCAGCCACCGTTTTTTCTCCTTCTTTACTTACAATAATATTATTATCAATGTTGTATGGATCTATCATTGATACAGAATGCGTAGCATATATTACAAAGTTATTTTTTCCAATCTCTATCAATGTATCGCGAAGCTCTCTGGCACTTGAAGGATGGAGGCACATCTCAGGTTCATCTATCAATATTATATCGTTCGTTATATCGCCACTCTTGCATTCCGCATCTATCATCAATAAGAACGTTATAAGCCTTCTAAACCCATCACTCCGTTGATCAAATCTATATTTATTAGTATCATCAACGACTTTTATTCTTAATTCAGTGCAATCATTTGCTGACTCTATGACTATCTTTGCTTTTATTGCAACTCCAAGCTCCCTCCATCTCCGCTTCAAAAATTTATTCACAGAAGTTGATATAGCATTTAACCAATTATCAAGTTTGTTCTCATGTTTTATATAATACTCGAATTTTTCTTTAATTTGCGATTCTTCCACATCATGAAGTCTAAACATATTCAACAAAGGCTTTGAAACACTCAGCGGCGCATTGACAAAACTCCTTATTGCAACCTTATATGGGAGATTGTTTTCTTCACTATATTTCCAGTAGAATATCCTTGGTAGTTCAAAATATTCTTCACGAATATATATACTAAATGCACCAAACAAGTCGGTATACGTTGTCTCTGACAAGAACTGACCAAACATCTCCTTTTCTCGCTCATCGATCCCATTATAATATAAAAAGTTACTATTTGCGATTTTGTTATATGCTTGGTTGCTTGCTGGCACTTTGCTGACACTTCGCAACTCCGGAATTGGATTTGTACCTTTATAGGCAAGAGCACTAATCATCGACTTGCTACCAATTTTGTTATAATAATAGAATAACTTGAGATCACTTCTATTATGTAAAATTTCATATGCAGTATACTTACCGTCAACCACTTGACCATCATATGAGCTTATTTTTTCCTTAACAAAAGCATCGATAGATTCTCTAAATTCTGCATCATCGAGCGAAAAAATACAATATACCTCCCCCTTATCTGCTAATTCTCGCAAATCATCATCTGAAGTTACATATTCACCGCCACAAGAAGCAATCGCTTTTAAAATGTTTGACTTTCCAGATTCATTCTTTCCAACAAGAATTCTATGTCCATGAGAGCCTATTTCTAAAACATAATCTTCAATTGATCTGAAATTCTTAATTTTAATCTTTTTTAATAGCATAAAAATTGTCCTTCACCACCTAGCATTTCAGAATTATCTCGCGCAGCATTACCGTATTACACAGTTATTACAAAACTAATACCGACCTAAAATTACTTGATCCGCTTATTAGCTAAGTCGTTTAAGACTAAACATTCAACCTACCAACAACCTAGTCTTTCTTGACAAGCAGAACCATATACAAAATTTAGTCAAATCGTCAATTGATAAAACAATATTTATACGTTAAACGCGTTACGAGAAACAACAATTATCGCCAGCTAGCTTGTATTAGCATGCCTACACCCAGCCTGCTTAATGTGGATCAAGCTAAACGGTCATTATATGCGCCGGGTTGTTTGGCATTCAATATCAAGTGTGCTCTCCGTCTTGCTCATCTTTCTTCGCCCGTCAGGCTAAACGGCACGATACGTCTTCATGTCTTTCGCGGACGCCGCAGGTCGCCCCGCCCTTACGGCTTCTGAATGACAAAAATCCCCTGCTCGTCGCTCATCTTGGCCGCGCCCACGAACTGCCCCGAATTGGGAAAGATCAGCCCCGACACGCCGAGTTTGGCGCACAGCACCGCAAAGCTCTTGCGGGTCAGAAAGGTGGCATGCGTCAGGCATTGCAGATACCACCACTCTTTGTGCCCCGACGCCACACGATCCGCCATGCCGGTGGTGCCGTATAAAATCCCCTTCGGGGCGAGCAGATCGACCAGCCGCGCCATCTCGTCCAGCGGCTCCGTGAAGTGCTCGAAGACCTCGGTCATGGCGATCAGGTCGAACCGTTCGCCTTTGAGCCTGTCCGTCTTGATGAACCGTTTCAGCATCTCCGGGACCAGCTCCGGCTTGAACAGGCCGGGCGGAAAAGGCATCTTTCTTTGGAAAAAAAGGGTGATATCGCTACCGAAGGCATTGATGCCGTTTTGCAGGAACATGTTGAAGCTCAGCCCCGAGCCGCATCCGAACACCAGCGTCCGCAGCCGCGCCGGGTCCAGGTTGAACAGGCTGATGAGGCAGGACGCGATATTGAGCTCCCGGATCGCGCGATTGATCGTGGGTTCGACGCCGTCACCCACCAGATTGGCGCCGTCCGCCCCTGGCAAAAGCGAATACTGCCTGCCATCCAGGCCGTCGAACCCGTTATGGAACAACAAACCGCACGCGCCGCACTGATAATACCGGCGCTCATATCCCTCAGGGTTCACTTTTGTTTCGGCAATGACCCCGTCGGCCTCGTTCCTTGAAAACACGAACCCCGCTTCGCCGCCGCATATCTTGCATTCCTGCTTCATAACCTTCACCCTCGTAAAGGATATCCGTCTAGCCGCCTGTCTACTGCAACCCCCTCCGGGAGTACACCCAAAAAGCCCGGATATCGCCCTGGCCGCCCAAAGGATTTGACATCCCCTCAGAAACCCTTATATATGCCGCTCGCCGGTCATCGCGCCCGGCCCTCGGTGTGTTCGTCCGCCGACGCGGTTCATGGCTGCATGCCCGTCGCTTCCTACCCGGACTGTCCCCGCCGAAGACGCCATTTTGCCCCGATCTTCCGATCCTGACTCGGCCCGCAGCCTCCGGTTCACGATTCGCAAGTCGCCTGCCAGGCGCGCCTTTTCGCGTGCCGGGACGCCCCTTTCACAAAAGGATATACCTTGAGCTTTGCCTCTTTCGAACTTCATCCCCTGCTTTTGTCCAACATCGAATCCCTGGGCTACACCGCCCCCACCCCCATCCAGACCGAGGCCATCCCGCCGGTCATGGAAGGCCGCGACGTCATGGGCTTGGCCCAGACCGGAACCGGCAAAACCGCCGCGTTCCTTCTGCCCATCCTCAACCGACTGGCCCGCCGCCAGCCCCCCAAACGCCGCGCCATCAAGGCCCTCATCGTCGCCCCCACCCGCGAACTGGCCGAGCAGATCCACGACGCCGTGCGTGAACTGGGCAACCGCGTGGGCGTCAAAAGCCTCACGGTCTACGGCGGCGTGGGCATGAGCCCCCAGATCCAGGGCCTGCGTCGTGGCGTGGACATCGTCGTGGCCTGCCCCGGACGCCTCCTCGACCACATGCGCCAGGGCCACGTGGATTTCTCCGCCCTGGACACCCTGGTCCTGGACGAGGCCGACCACATGTTCGACATGGGCTTTCTCCCCGACATCCGCGCCATCCTGGAAAAACTCCCGGCCAAACGCCAGACCCTGCTCTTCTCGGCCACCATGCCCGGCAGCATCCGCGCCCTGGCCGACGACATCCTGACCGAACCGGTCACCGTGCGCATCGGCAACCAGGCCCCGGCCGCAACCGTGGAGCACGCCGTCTACCCGGTCACCCCGAGCCGCAAAACCCCGCTGCTCATGGAGCTGCTCAACCAGGCCAAGGCCGAGTCGGTCATCGTCTTCACCCGCACCAAGCACAAGGCCAAAGGCCTGGCCGAACTGCTGTGCAAGTCCGGCTGCCGCGCCGCCTGCATCCAGGGCAACCTGTCCCAGCGCCAGCGCCAGGCCGCCCTCGACGGCTTCAAGGCCGGCACCTACCGCGTCCTGGTGGCCACGGACATCGCCGCCCGGGGCATCGACGTCTCCAAGGTCGGACACGTCATCAACTTCGACATCCCCGACACCCCCGACGCCTACACCCACCGCATCGGCCGCACCGGCCGCGCCGAATGCCAGGGACAGGCCCATACCCTGATCACCCGCGAGGACATGTCCATGGTCCGGGCCATCGAACACGCCATGGGCAAGCCGCTGCCCCGCCGCGAACTCGAAGGCTTCGCCCCCACCCCGCAGGAATACCGCGCCCAGCCCGCCGCGCCGCGCGACAACTACAACCGCAATCGCCGCCCCGGCGGCGGTTACGGCAATGGCAACGGACGCGGCCAAAGCCGCCCGGCCGGACAAAACCCCTCCTACCGCCCGGCCGCGCGCCGCGAGGCCCAGGCGTAAGAGAAGAATATCGGGGCTGCCGCCCCGTACCCCGCCCGGGGGGACTCCAGTCCCCCCGGCCCCCCCGGGCGCGCTTCGCGTCCGATGGGCGAAAGGCAGGGCTGGCGCACATGCCGCTTCGATCTTTGCCGGGCTTTCAGGCCGGAGACGTCAGGCTTCGCCTGCCGCCCCCGGCCCGAAAGCCCGGCAAGGGCCGCCCGGGAGCTTCGCTCCCGGCATTCCTCCGGACGCCCCGGTGATGCAGGACCAGTCGCTCCGGAAGCGGCCGTCCGCGCGGCT
>NZ_JAZHDB010000234.1:0-9613 GCF_036584575.1 Desulfolutivibrio sp. | reverse complement strand
GCATACAGGATGACCACGCCGACAACGACGATGACGAGAAGCCCCGGACTGGATTTTTGCCGCGTCGCGTCCATTATTCTCTCCTTTTGGCGAAACCGGGAAAGGGGCGTCCCTTGCAGACCCGCCCCGGCTTGGCCCGCAGCATGCGGGCAGGCTGGCGGGCGAGGGAGTTCGATGGCAAAATACCGTTGATCGCCGGGCAAGGGAAGCCGCAACACCCTGTGACCCGGCCGCTTGTTCCAAACGGAACCAGGAGGGAGGACGCCTCGACATGATCATCTTTCCGCATTGTTGCGCATACCGTATATTGACTTATCTTTTGACTGGATCGCTGTGCATTGCCGGAAACGTCCTGCTGACGGCGTGGGCCGAGGCTGCCGAGACGCCCCAGGGCGCGCCGGGCGGAGAGTCCGGGACGGTCCAGCAGCTTGACCTGGCGGTCCTGCTGGCCGCCTATCCGGGGGTGATCGTGGAGGTCGTGGCCGAAGATGGCCGGATTTTTGCGGTCACCCGATCCGGAAAGCGGTTCGTCTATGACGACGGCCGCACCAAGTCGGTGGATGAGGCCCTGGAGGCCCCCGACCTGGAAGACATGCTGGCCCAGCCCTACCCCGTCGGCCCGTTGACCGGCGACCCTCCGGCCGGGCAGCATCCGGGCCGACGCCGGGTGACGGAGTTTTTGGCCGAGGTCTACGGCCAGGACGCGGCCGAGGTGTCGGCCGCCTGTCGCCCGGTGCGCTTTTTGGACCGCACGGTGCCGTTCAACAGCCGCAATGGCGCGGCGGACGCCTTGGAGCGGGTCGCCGCCCGGCTTGAGGACTTGGTGGCCCGGGATCGCGGGCTGCGGGACGTGCTCTACCCGGTGGTGGGCACCTTCAACTGGCGGACCATCGCCGGGACCAGCCGCCTGAGCATGCACGCCCTGGGCATCGCCGTGGACGTCAATCCAGGCCGCAACCCTTACTGGCGGCACCACCGGCGCCCCTCGGACAAGCTGGCCCGGAGGCAGTCCTTCCCGGGGGAGGTGGTTGCGGCCTTTGAGGCCGAAGGGTTCATCTGGGGCGGTAAGTGGGCGGAATATGACATCATGCATTTTGAATTCCGGCCCGAGCTATTGATAAAAGCCAGGGCTTCGCGCGGTGATCGATCCGGTTTGGACGAGGGGACGGAATCTGACAAAAACGGACATGCTGCACAATAAAAAAGACGTCCCTGTCGTCTGCATAAGAAAATAAAAAACGTAATACGGACTCGACCAGACTGTACAGTTACATGCTATGATTGCGTCTTTGCTTGTTTTTTTCCGGAACCCCATTGACCTTTCGTTGTAAAAGTGATTCTTGGACGGAAGTATATCGTGATGTTTTTCACGTTGGCGGCCATGCTTCAGTCTCGCAACGAAGGGGACACAGAGACAGGCCGCTGTCGGCAACGGCACAACCAGTGCGCCGGAATCCCGAGGGTGGCGATATAGCCGGCGCGTTGGCCCTAACTGAAAGGAGGAGTTTTATGAAATTCTCTGTGGGTCTTGGCAGGGAAAATGCTGAAAAGCGGCTTGAAGATCGGGGCGTCACGCGCCGCGACTTCATGAAGTTCTGCGCGTCCGTGGCCGCCGCCATGGGCATGGGCCCGGCGTTCGCGCCCAAGGTGGCCCAGGCGCTCACCGCAGCCAAGCGTCCCTCCGTCGTCTGGCTGCACAACGCCGAATGCACGGGTTGCTCCGAGGCGATCCTGCGCACGGTGAAACCGTTTATCGATGAGCTGATCCTGGACACCATCTCCCTGGACTACCATGAGACCATCATGGCCGCCGCAGGCGAGGCCGCCGAAGAAGCCCTGCACAAGGCCGTGGCTGCGCCGGACGGATTTTTCCTGGTTGTCGAGGGCGGCATTCCCATGATCGAAAACGGCGCCTGGGGCAAAGTCTCCGGCAAGACCATGCTCGAGACCACCAAGGAATTGGCGCCCAAGGCCAAGGGCGTCATCTGCATGGGCACCTGCTCCTGCTTTGGCGGCGTCCAGAAGGCCAAGCCCAATCCCAGCCAGGCCGTCAGCGTCAAGGAAGCCACCGGCGTGACCACCATCAACATCGCCGGTTGCCCGCCCAACCCCATCAACTTCGTGGGCGCCGTGGTGCATGTGCTGACCAAGGGCATTCCCGAACTCGACAAGGACGGCCGTCCGAACATGTTCTTCGGCGAGACCGTCCACGACAACTGTCCCCGTCTCAAGCATTTCGACGCCTCGGAATTCGCGCCGTCCTTCGACTCCGAGGAAGCCAAAAAAGGCTACTGCCTCTACGAACTGGGCTGCAAGGGGCCGGTCACCTACAACAACTGCCCCAAGGTGCTGTTCAACCAGACCAACTGGCCGGTTCAGGCCGGACATCCCTGCATCGGGTGCAGCGAGCCCGATTTCTGGGATTCCATGAGCCCGTTTTATCAACAGTAGCCAAGGCCGCCGCCCGACAGTTCAGGTCGGCCGTCACTCACGAATCATCATCGCTTGATGGAGGACAATATGGCTGAAAGTAAACCCACTCCGCAGAGCACCTTCACAGGGCCGGTCATCGTCGATCCCATTACCAGGATCGAGGGACACCTGCGGATCATGGTCGAAGTGGAAAACGGCAAGATCAAGGACGCCTGGAGCTCTTCGCAGCTTTTCCGGGGCCTGGAAATCATCCTCAAGGGCCGCGACCCCCGAGACGCCCAGCACTTCACCCAGCGCGCCTGCGGCGTGTGCACCTACGTGCATGCCCTGGCCTCCACCCGCTGCGTGGACAACGCCGTCAAGGTCAACATCCCGGCCAACGCCCGGATGATGCGCAACCTGGTCATGGCCGCCCAGTACCTGCATGACCATATCGTGCATTTCTATCACCTGCACGCCCTGGACTGGGTCGACGTCACCAACGCGCTCAAGGCCGACCCCCAGAAGGCCGCCAAACTGGCCGCCAACATTGCCCCGGCCCGCCCGGGCAACTCCGCCGAATCCTTGAAGGCCGTTCAGGACCGCCTGAAAGCCTTCGTGGAGACCGGACAGCTCGGCATCTTCACCAACGCCTACTTCCTGGGCGGACATGCGGCCTACTACCTGCCGCCCGAGGTCGATCTCATCGCCACGGCCCACTACCTGGAGGCCCTGCACCTGCAGGTCAAGGCCGCGCGCTGCATGGCCGTGTTCGGCGGCAAGAACCCCCACACCCAGTTCACCATCGTGGGCGGCTGCACCAACTACGACGCCATGACCCCGGATCGCATCGCCGAGTTCACGGCCCTGTGGAAGGAAACCAAGAAGTTCGTGGACGAAGTGTACATCCCCGACCTTCTGGCCGTGGCCGGTTTCTACAAAGACTGGGGCGGCATCGGCGGAACCACCAACTTCATGTCCTTTGGCGAATTCCCGACCAACGTCCAGGATACCGCCAAGTACATGGAATCCTGCTACTTCCCGGCCGGCGTCATGATGAACCGGGATCTCAAGAAAGTCGACAAGGTGGACCTCAAGGCCATCACCGAGCACGTCAAGTACTCCTGGTACAAGGGCGACCAGCCCCACCATCCGTACGAGGGCGTCACCGACCCGCAGTACACCAAGCTTGACGACAAGGAACGCTATTCCTGGATGAAGGCCCCCCGCTACAACGGCAAGGCCATGGAAGTCGGTCCCCTGGCCCGGGTGCTCATCGCCTACGCCAAGGGACACAAGGAGACCAAGGGCCTCGTGGACACCGTGCTGAAAAAGCTCAGCATCCCGGCCACGGCACTGTTCTCCACCCTGGGCCGCACGGCAGCCCGTGGCATCGAGACCGCCATCATCGCCGAGAAGATGGACGGCTGGATCAAAGAATACGCCGCCAACATCAAAAAGGGCGACACCAACCTGGCCGCCAAGTGGGAAATGCCCGCCGAGGCCGAGGGCGTGGGCCTGGTGGACGCGCCGCGCGGCGCCCTGTCCCACTGGATCAAGATCAAAGACAAGAAGATCGACAACTTCCAGCTCGTGGTGCCCTCCACCTGGAACCTGGGACCGCGCTGCGCCGCCGGGGCCGTCAGCCCCGTGGAAGAGGCCCTGATCGGCACCCCCATCGCCGATCCCAAGCGTCCGGTCGAGATCCTGCGCACCGTGCATGCCTTCGATCCCTGCATCGCCTGCGGCGTGCATGTGATCGAGCCCAACTCCAACGAGGTCTTGAAGTTCCGCATCCGCTAGCCTCAAGACACAACGCATCCATGCGGGAACCCGGCCAGCGCCGGGTTCCCGTTTTTTGGCGGTACCCTATGCACGACACCGTTCCCAAGATTTTGGTCCTTGGCGTGGGCAACATCCTGTACACCGACGAAGGCGTGGGGGTCCGGGCCGTGGAGGCCCTTCTTCGCGACTACCGCTTTTCCGACAACGTGACGCTCATGGACGGCGGCACGCTCGGGATGCGGCTGATGGACCCGATCATGCAGTGCGAAAAGCTCATCGTCATCGACGCGGTCTTAGGCGGCGACGAACCGGGCAGCGTCTATCTGCTGACCGGCGACGACCTGCGCAAGTCCCTGGCCTTCAAAAACTCCATGCACCAGTCGGACCTGGTGGACACGCTGATCTGCTGCGGCCTGGCCGGAAGTCGGCCCGAGGCGGTGGTGGTTGGCGTCGAGCCCTTCGACTACCAGACCATGGCGGTGGACATTACGCCGCAAATGGCCGAAAAGATGCCGGTCATTTTCGAAGTGGCCCTGGAAGAAATCAAAAAGGCCGGGGGGGACTATGAACCCCTGTCCCCCGACGGCGACGGAGCCTGATGATCCGGTTTTTCACCGATCCGGCGCTCGTGCGCCTGTTTCCCTGGCTGGCCGGGCTGTTTGGGCTTTTGCTCGGCAGCTTCTACAGCGTGTGCGCCCACCGCTACGTGGTGGGCCAGTCCATCGTGTTGCCGCCGTCGCATTGCCCGGCCTGCGGGCACCGTCTGTCCTGGTGGGAACTGATCCCGCTTCTGGGCTATGTATTGGCCCGGGGGAGATGCGCCTCCTGCGGGGTGCGCATCCCCATCGGCTATCCGCTGCTGGAGATCGTCTCGGCGGCCTGGGCCGCGCTTTTGGCCCTGAAATACGGCCCCACGCCGCTTTTTCTGGTTCTTCTGGCCGTGGGGGGGCTTTTCATCGTCGCCTCGGCCATCGACCTGCGCACCTTTTTATTGCCCAACCGGCTGACCTATCCGGCCGCCGTGCTGGGTATCGCGGCCGGGTGGCTGACGCCCGGGGTGGGACTGCCTCTGGCGCTGTACGGGGCCGGGGGGGGATTTGCGGTCTTCTGGCTTCTGGCCTGGGGCTACCGGAATCTGCGCGGCGTGGACGGCCTGGGCGGCGGCGACGTGAAGCTGATGCTGGCCATCGGCGGCATGTGCGGGGCCGTGGGACTGCCCATGGCGATTCTCATGGGCAGCGTGGCGGCGCTTGTGTGCAGTCCGTTTTTTCTTTTCGGCGGGAAGGGGAAAAAAAGCGCCATCCCCATTCCCTTCGGGCCGTTTCTGTGCTTCGGGGCCATGGCCCAGGTACTTTTGGGCGCGAACGCCCTGGCCCGGCTTTTGTCCTGAGCTCGCGAATCCGCAGCTCTGCCGGGCAGGACCACCCGGCTCAGGGGATCTTGATTTTCCGTCCAGGCTTCAGCTTCCTGGAGTCGAGCCCCGGATTGGCCTTGAAGATGGCCTTCTCCGTGACCCCGTAGCGTTTGGCCAACCCGGACACGGTGTCGTCGAATTCCAGCACATGCTCCCGGGGCCTCGTCGCCTGGGCCTTCTGCCCGTCCTCGGAGGCGGCCTGCCGGGCCTCGGCCTTCGGCGCGGTCCCGGGTTCCGGCCCGGCGACCCGGGGCGCGGCCTCAGGGGCGGGTTGCGGCGTGGACTCGGATCTCGCCTCGGGTTTCGCCGGAGGGGCGGCCACGACCTTTGCCTCGGGCTCGGGCTTGGTTTCGGGCTTGGCCGCAACCTTGGGCTCGGGCTTCGGCTCGGTCCCGGGTTCCGGTTTCGGCTCGGGCGCGGTCGCCGCCACGTCGGGTGCCCCCTGTTGCTCGGCAGCCCCCATGGTCGCGCCGTGGGGCAGCCTGACGACCGCCCCCAGCTTGAGATTGCTGGCTTTAAGGCCCGGGTTGGCCTTGAGGATGGCCTTTTCCGTGACCCCGTAGCGCTTGGCCAGGCCTGAAATCATGTCCCCCTGGACAATGATGTGGGCGCCGGGCGCGGCCTTTTTCTCCGGGGCAGGCGCCTTCACGGCCTCGGACTGGGCCTTGGGGACCGGACTGGCTTCCTCGCCGGATACGGGCGCGGGGGCGGTCTCGGAAGCGGACGCCGTTTCCGGGGCCGGTTTCGCCTCCGGGGCCGCTGCGGCGTGCGTCTCAGGCGCGGCGGCCTGGGGCTCGGACCCCGCCTGGGCCTTTCCCCCGGCCGGGATGATCACGGTCTGTCCGAGCTTGAGATTGGTGGGATTGATCCCCGGGTTGGCGGCCAGGATGTCCTTTCTGGGCACGCCGTAGCGTTTGGCCAGGGCCGAAAGCATGTCGCCCTTTTCGACGACGTGGGTTCTCCCCTGGCCGGGCGCGGCCGGAATCGTCGGCGCGGGCCGGGCGCCGACCTGGACGGCCGGGGATGGCGCGGCCTCGTCCTGAACGGCCGAAGCGGACGGGGCGGGCCTGTCCAGGGACGCGGCAGACGAGGGCCTGCCGACGGGTCCGGGTTTCCCCGGCTTCTCGTCGCTGCCCGGGCGGGGTTTCGCCTGGGTCGCCGAGGCCTTGCCCGCGCCCGGAGCCTGGGGGTCCATGGCCGCCGTGGCCACGGACGAGGCCGCCGCCGCCTTGGAGGCCTCCACCAGGGGGCTGTAGAAATAAAACACCCGCCCGGCGCTGCCGTCCTTGTAGCGGCGGTGTCCGATGTAGGCGTAGCCCGGCCAGTTCCAGGCCGCCAGCACATAGGCCCGGCCCGCGTCGTCGCTGCGCTCGGCCACGGCGTCGGGCGGCCCGTATTTGGCCGCCAGGTGCTCCTGCACGGCGTCAAACCCCGTGGCTCCCTCGTAGGCGATGGCCGCGTGGTAAAACTGGCCCTTGTAGAATCCGTAGGTGACCATGGCCACGGGCATGCCGCCCAGATCCTTTTTGTCCCCTTTGCGGTCGTAATCCGTGAACTCCCCGTCGGTCTCAACCAGGGTCATGTCCTTTAACGACGCCGCCTCGGTTCCCCAGGCGATTCCCCGGAATCCGTCGGGTTTTTTTTCGGGGTCGGCGGCCAGGGCGGCCCCGGCCAGCCCAAGGCACAACAGCATGGCGCATATGGCGGCGAGGCCGCCGAATCTCGTTGTGTTCACACTCTCCTCCGTGACCGCGCGGCGGATGGTTCCGCGCGGGCAAGGCCCCTATATCCCATGCGCCCCAAAGGGCAAAGCCCCTGTTTATGCCCGGCGCGGCGGGATCGCACGTCCGCGCCGCACCCTGTTCAGGCACGCCCGCACCCGGCGCCCGGCGGGCGGACGCAGCCATCCCCCAAGACATCCCCCAGGCCATCCCCCAGGCCCGGATGACAATTCCCCGCTTCGGCGTTATGAAATCGCCATGCCGAGCAAGGAGCGACGCGCACCGTGAGCGAATACATCGACCAGACGGCCCCCGGGGGCTCCGTTGGGCTGGTGGAGAAAAAATTCTTCACCTTCGCCGCCCCGCCCCATCCCCTGGTCGTGGAATCCGGCCTGTCCATCGGCCCGGTGACCCTGGCCTACGAGACCTACGGCACGCTTTCCCCGCGCCAAGACAACGCCGTGCTGGTGCTGCACGCCTTAACCGGCGACTCCCACGCCGCCGGATACTACGACGCCTCCGACCCCAAGCCCGGCTGGTGGGACAGCATGATCGGCCCGGGCAAGGGCATCGACACTGGCGCCTTGTTCGTCATCTGCGCCAACGTCCTGGGCGGCTGCATGGGCTCCACGGGACCGGGTTCGATCAATCCGGCCACTGGGGCGCCCTACGGCCTGGAATTTCCCGTGGTGACCATCGGCGACATGGTCGCGGCCCAAAAGGCCCTGGTGGACCATCTGGGCGTCAAGCAGCTTCTGGCCGTGGTGGGCGGCTCCATGGGCGGCATGCAGGTTCTGGAATGGTCCGTGCGCTATCCGGACATGGTGCGCGGGGCGGTGTCTTTGGCCTCCACCACCAAGCATTCGGCCCTGGCCATCGCCTTTAATGAGGTGGCCCGCCAGGCCATCATGGCCGATCCAAACTGGCGCGGCGGCGACTATTACGCCCATCCGGAAAAGCCGGACACGGGGCTGGCCGTGGCCCGCATGATCGGGCACATCACCTATCTGTCCGACGAGGCCATGCGGGCCAAGTTCGACCGCAGGTTGCAAGACCGTTGCGACATCTCGTTCAACTTCGAGGCGGATTTCCAGGTGGAAAGCTATCTGCGCCACCAGGGCAAGAAATTCGTAGACCGCTTCGACGCCAATTCCTTCCTGTACGTGACCAAGGCCGCCGACTATTTCAACCTGGAAAACGCCCACGGGGGCGGTTCGGCCGTCTCGGCCTTCGCCAAGGCGAAATGCGCCTATCTGGTGGTGTCTTTTACCTCGGACTGGCTCTATCCGACCTACCAGTCCAAGGCCATGGTCCAGGCCATGAAGAAAAACGGCCTGGACGTGAGCTTCATGGAGATCAAGGCCGACTGGGGACACGACGCCTTTTTGCTGCGCAATCCGCGCCTTTCGGCCATCATCGAACGTTTTCTGGAGCGCATGCAGCAGGCCGCCCGGGCCGAAGCGCCCGACACGCCCGAAGCGAAGGCAGGGGGCTAGCCGGATGCGCTACGACCTGCAAATCATCGCCTCCTGGATCGAGCCCGGCGCCAAGGTGCTGGACCTGGGCTGCGGCGCGGGAGACCTGCTCTCCCATCTCATCCGGGAAAAGGGCATCCGCGGCTCGGGCATCGAGATCGACGAGGCCAAGGTGGCCGAGGGGCTCACCCGCGGGCTGTCCATGGTGCACGGCGACATCAATGAAGAGGTCTGCGATTATCCGGACCAGGCCTTCGACGACGTGATTTTGAGCCAGACCCTGCAACAGGTCTACGATCCGGCCCGGCTCATCCGGGAGATGCTGCGGGTGGGAAAACGCGGCATCGTCAGCTTCCCCAACTTCGCCCACTATGGCGTGCGCGCCCAGCTTTTTTTCAAGGGACGGGCCCCGGTCTCCCGGGAGCTTCCCTACCAGTGGTACGACACCCCCAACATCCGGGTCATCGCCCTCAAGGACTTCCGGCGCTTCTGCAAGGCCTCGGGGTTCGCCATCCTGCACGAGACGGCCATCAGCACCCCGCACCACCAGGAAACCGGCCGGGTGACCACCCTTTTCCCAAACCTTCTGGCCACCTACGGCATCTTCCGGCTCGGCCGGGCGACGCCTCCGCCGCATTAAGCATCGCCAGGAGCAAAGGCTCGCCGCCTCCCGCCGGGACGGCCGCCCCCGGGCCGACCGCCCCCGGGCCGACCGCCATGGTTGCCCGCCGGGCCGCAATGCTTTAGATTTCCCCCTCGTCTGGATCACGTCGCCGCACGCACCGCCCTTTACCCGGAGCCCCCAT
>NZ_JAZHDB010000233.1:0-9736 GCF_036584575.1 Desulfolutivibrio sp. | reverse complement strand
ACCATCTTCGTCATCAAGGGCGTGAGCCTCGGACGCGCCCGGCGGCCACAACCCGTAACCCAAAGGGACGCGGCCTGCACCGCGTCCCGGCCGGACGCCCCATGTCCGAAATCGACACCGTCCTTCTCGACCGCGACGGCACGGTCATCGTGGACGAGCACTACCTGTGCGACCCGGCCCGGGTGCGCCTTCTTCCCGGCGCGGGGCAGGCCCTGGCCCGGCTGGCGGCTGCCGGGATGCGCCTTTTTGTGGTCTCCAACCAGTCCGGCATCGGCCGGGGCTATTTCTCCGAGACCGGCCATCTGGCCGTCCAGGCCCGCCTGGCCAGGCTTCTGGACGATTACGGCGTGCGCCTGGCAGGCGCGACCTTCTGCCCCCACGCCCCGGACGCGGCCTGCGCCTGCCGCAAGCCGGGGCTTGGGCAATGGGAGGCCCTGCGCCTCCGCCATGGCCTGGACCCGGCCACCACGGCGGTCGTCGGCGACAAGGCCTCGGATGTGGCCTTCGGCAAAAACCTGGGCGCGGCGGTCACCGTCCTGGTGCTCACCGGGCACGGCGTGCAGGAGGCGGCTCGCCTTGGCCTGCCGCCCCTGGCCGGGGAGGCCATGGACCTGCCGCCGGGCGGCGGATCGCCCGACCATCCTTGGCCGGACGTCCTGGCCCGGGATCTGGCCGCCGCCGTGGAGCGGATCGTGATGGAGTGATGTGAGGAGCGTCGTGCGTATGGGGGGGAAGCCTCCGGCGGCCTGGGCAAGGGTGAAAAAGTGGGGTGAAGGAAGCCTCCGGCGGCCAAAGGGGGCCTGGCCCCCTTTGGAATCCCCGAATAGAAACGGGGCCGTGCGATGCATGGCCCCGTTTGGCGTTTCACCCTGGGAGGGGCTGCGGGCGGCTACGCCACCCGCTACTGCTTTTCCGTGGCCTTGGTCAGGTGGGTGACGTTACTTTTGGTGAAAAACCCGTCGAAGCCGTCGAAACGCTTGATGTATTCCGTGACCAGGAAGGTGGTGGGCGACATGACCGTGAACACCTGCTTGAGCCCTTCCTCACGCGATCCCACCAGATCCGAGATGTAGCGCATGCCGTCGGCCCGCAGGGCCTCCACCACCGCGTCGATGTCCTCGGTCTCAAGCGCCATGTGGTGGGCCCGAAGCCCCCAGTTGTGGATGAACATCTCCGTGGGACCGGACGATTCCGGGGTGGTGAAGGGGGTTATGCCCGAGGTGAAGACCTGGGCGTAGTCGCCCGCCCCAAGCCTTGCCACGCTGGTGATGGAGTTTAAGGACTCCACGTAGACCGCGAAGTCGAAATGGTAGTTGGTCAGGGACAAAAATTCCAGGATGGCCGGGTCGCGGTCCTGGGCCTTGACCCGGGTGGCCACGTGGTCCAGGCGTCCGATGTTCGCCAGGTGGGCCGCCCTGGGCTTGACCAGGTCCAGATGAAGGGGCGTGCTTCCCGGCGGGGCGTATCCCCGGGAGCGGTCCTTGCGCTGGATGAACCCGATGGAGTTGCCGGTAAAGGCCGAGGGCGCGGTTTGCAAAAAATCGCAGCCCGGCGCGCGCACGATGTCCGGGGTCAGAAAACGCACGCCGCGTCCCTTCTGGATGGCGGCATAGCGTTCCAGGTCATGGCAGGAAAAGACGAAGGTCTCCAGCCGGGTGGCCAGCCGGTCCCCCACCTTGAGTCCGGCGTTGAAGGGCAAAAAGGGGTTGTCGCCGCCTTTTCGCCGGGTGATGAGGATGTCGGCGCTTCCGGCAAGCGACATGACGGCCGTGTCCACTCCCGGAGAGGAAAAGGCCTGGATCGTGTCGTAGCCGGTGTAGCGCAGAAGCTCGGCCACGGCCCCGGCGAAGTTCTCGGGCTCGGTGTTGACCACGATGGCCTCAAGGCCCCCCACCAGTCCGTCCAGTCCGGCCCGGGAACGCTCCCCGAGCACCCGCTCCACGTTCTCCAAAAGCGCCGCGTCGTCGTTGTGAAAGGTATCCATCCATCCCTCCCTGGTCAGCGGTCCCATGCGCGCCTGTTCGTTAAAGCATATCCACCGGGTCCAGGTCCAGGCTGATGCGCACCTCGCCGCCCCGGGGGACCACGGCCCGAACCTTGGCGAAAAGGACGCGGACGGCGGGCCAGTCCGGGGATTTGATCATGCAGTGGTAGCGTTTGCGCCCGCCGATCAGCGGCAGGGAGGCCGGGGCCGGGCCCAGCACGCGCACCCCGACGCCCGCAGCGGCGGCGGCCTCGCGCAGGACGCGCCCCACGTCCGACAGGACCGTAAAGCCCGCCGGGTCGTCCTTGGGAAAGCTGATGCGCACCAGGGCCAGCTTGGAAAACGGCGGATAGCCCCACTTTTCCCGGCGCGCGAGCTCCTGGGAGACAAAACCCTGGTAGTCCGCCCCGCGCACCAGCTCCCAGAAGGGATCGCCGGGATTTCGGGTCTGGATCAGCACCTTTCCCGGGATGTCGCCGCGCCCGGCCCGGCCCGCCACCTGCACCAGAAGCTGAAAGGTGCGCTCGGCCGCCCGGTAATCGGGAAGGTTGCGGCCCATGTCCGCGTCGGCGGCGATCACCAGGGTCACCCGGGGGAAATGGTGCCCCTTGGAGAGCATCTGGGTGCCCACCAGCACCTGGGAAGCCCCTGAGGCGAACTCGGCCAGGATCTCCTCGGTGCGGCCGGGTCGGGCCGCGCTGTCCCGATCCAGCCGGGCCACCGTGGTCCCCGGGGGCAGGATGCCGGAAAGCTCCTCGGCCAGGGATTCGGACCCGGCCCCCAGGGGCAAAAAGTGCGTCCCGCCGCATTTGGCGCACGGCGCGGGAAAATCCTGGGTGCGGCCGCAGTAATGGCACACCAGCCGCTGCCGGGACTTGTGGAAGGTATAGGCCAGATCGCAGTCCGGGCAGCAAAGGACGGTCTCGCAGTCCAGGCAGTAGAGCACCGGCGCATAGCCCCGGCGGTTGAGCAGGATGATGGCCTGTTCGCCCCGGGCCACGGTCTCGGCCAGGGCGGCGGCGCTGGCCTGGGCCAGGACCGCCGTGCGCTCGGGGGGCTTCCCGCCGCCCGGCCCGGCCTGGCGGGAGGGGGCCTTGACCGTCTGCCCCATATCCACGATCTCGATCTCCGGCGGCTGGCTGGTCCCCGCCCGGCGGGACAGGACCACGCACGGCACTACGCCGCGTGCGGCGGCATGATAGGTCTTGACGTCGGGCGTGGCCGAGCCCAGGATCAAAAGGCCGCCCTCGCGCCTGGACCGGAAAAAGGCCACTTCCTTGGCCTGATAGCCGAGCCGTTCCTCCTGTTTGAAGGAGGCGTCATGCTCCTCGTCCAACACGATCAGCCCCGGGGCGGCCACCGGCAAAAAAAGGGCCGAGCGGGCGCCCACCACCACCACGGGCGCCCGGGCCGCCGCCGCCCGGCGGAAGGCGGCCTCGCGCACGGCAGGAGACAGGGAGCCATGAGACAAAATGGCCGTGGCCCCGGGCAGGACCTCGCGCACGGCCCGGTACAGATGCCCGGCCAGGGCCACCTCCGGGGCCAACAAAACCACCGACCGCCCCCTGTCCAGGCATTGCCGGGCCAGTTCCAGATAAAGCCGGGTCTTGCCGCTGCCCGTGACCCCGTGCACCAGCCGCACCGCCCCCCCGGGCGCGCAAAGGAGCGGGGAAAGATGGGCCATGGCGGCGCCCTGCTCGTCCGTCAGCGGCGCGTTCGAGACCTCCTCCGGGGCCTCCGGCGGGCACGGCGCGGCCGCAAGCGCCGGGCAGTCGTCCTGCCCGTCGGACGAAACGCCGTCGCAGACCCCCATCTCCACCAGCCCGAGTTGGCCAAGGGCCCGGATCACCGGCCCCATGTCCCGGCCGAAATGCCCGGCGACAACCGACAGCGGGGTCTGGCCACGCTCGTACAGGTAATCCAACAGGGCGATGCGGGCCGTGGCCCCGGGCCGCACCGGCCAGGGCGGGTCCACCAAAAGCCGCAGGGCGCGCTCCTGCCCCCGGCCAGCGCCCGACACCTGCATGACGCCGACGGCCCACTGGGCGGCCAGGTCCGCAGCCTCCTGGGGCGAGGCGTCCAGAAGCGCCCGGGGGGTTCTGCGCCGCAGGCGGGCCTTTTCAGGCGCGGTAAAAACCACCTTGGACTGGCGCAGGGCCGCAGGCAGGATTTGCCCCAGCACCTGGCCGGGATGGCACATCTGCCGGGCGGCCAGATTGTCGATCATCTCCAGGTAGGCGGCATCCAAAAGGGGGGCGCGTTCCAGGGGCCAGACCAGGGGCTTGATCTCCACCCCGTCCGGCGGCGCGGCCTGATCCGCCAGGATCATGCCCGCCCGGATGGAGCGCCCCAGAGGCACGAGCACCCGAAGCCCCGGCGACAGCTCATGCCCGGCCAGATGCCCGGGCACGGCATAGGTCAGGGTGGCGAAGGGGGCGCAAAAAAGCGCGACGCTGACGTATCCGACCATGCTTTAGCCAATAAAAAGCCCGGGTACGCGAGGCGCCCGGGCGGTTGGGATCGTTTTGGGCGGCGAATGTCGCCGCGCTGCACACGCGGACTTAGCTGGAGAACGGCAGAAGCTGGCGCAGCCGGGGCACCAGGGCCTCGCGCAAATCCTCGTCATGCAGGGCGAAGTAGATGTTGGCCGTGAGATATTCGGCCCAATCGCCGGCGTCGAAGCGCTGTCCCTGGATCTTGACGGCCAGCAGGCGGTTGTTTCCGGCCAGCCCCTTGAGGGCGTCGGTCAGCTGGATCTCGCCGCCGTGCCCGGGGGTGAGGTTTTCCAGGTGATAGAAGATGTCCGGAAAAAGCACATAGCGGCCCACGATGGCCATGCGCGAGGGGGCCTCGTTGACCTTGGGCTTCTCCACCAGACTCCGCACCCGGAAAAGACCCGGGGCGAATTCCTCGCCGTCGATGATGCCGTAGCTCGACACCCGTTCCCGGGGCACTTCCATGACCCCGATGACCGGCATGTGTTCGGCCATGGCCACGCTCAAAAGCTGTTTGATGCCCGGTTCCATGCCGAACATGAGGTCGTCGCCGACCATGACCGCGAAGGGATCGTTTTTCACCACCTCGCGGGCGCACAGCACGGCGTGCCCCAGGCCGAGCTGCTTTTTCTGGCGCACGGAAATGATGTTGACCATCTCGGCCACGGCCCGGACCTGGGCCAGCATCTCCAGCTTGCCCGTGCGCTGCAAAACGTCTTCCAGGGCCAGATTATAGTCGAAATGGTCCTCGATGATGGTTTTGCTACGGTTGGTGACGAACACCACATCGGTGAGTCCGGAAACCTGGGCCTCTTCCACGACGTATTGGACCACGGGCTTATTATAGACCGGGAGCATTTCCTTTGGAATGTTCTTGGTGGCCGGGAGGGATCGCGTTCCCCAACCGGCGACCGGGATGACCACTTTCTTGATTTCCATGCTCGTCTCCTTAACAAAGGATGGATCACGCGACCATGCCGTCCCCGCCCTCATCGACCGTCCGCTGTGTTCATGACGACGGCTGAAATGACGTCGTGCCGCCCACCAGTCCCGCCGTCAGGGGGGATCGCGCCGGACTGCATGTATCAAACAAGGATTCTAAAGCCTTTGATATGAACTGTCCAGCGGGAAAACCGCCGGAAAATCGGTGAATCGGTTTCTAGCGCAGCTGCGCCCGCAGGGTGTCGGACAAAGCGGCGACGAGGCGCTCCACCGTCCCGGCATCGCGTCCCTCGACCATCACCCGGGCCACGGCCTCGGTCCCGGAATAGCGCAAAAGCACACGCCCCGACCCGCCAAGCTCGGATTCGGCGTCGGCCACGGCCTCCCGGATGGCCGCCACCTCGCCAAAGGGAATCTTGCGCTCCACGTGCACGTTGATCAGCCGTTGCGGATAGGGGGTCAAAAGGCCGGACAACTCCGAAAGGGGCTTGCCGGTCTGAATCATGATCCGGATGAGCTGCAGGGCGGCCAGGGTGCCGTCGCCGGTGGTGCCGTGGCGCAAAAACACCAGATGCCCGGACTGTTCCCCGCCAAAGGCCGCGCCCTCGCCGCGCATGGCCTCCACCACGTAGCGGTCTCCCACGGGGGTGCGCAAAAGCCTGCCCCCGCACTCGCGCATGAACACCTCAAGGGCCATGTTGCTCATCACCGTGGACACCAGGACGCCCCCCGGCAGTTCGCCCCGCTCCAGGAGATCCTTGGCGCAGATGGCCATGATCTGGTCGCCGTCGAGAATGCGGCCCTTCTCGTCCACCACGATGACCCGATCCGCGTCGCCGTCCAGGGCGATGCCGATGTCCGCTCCCGTCTCCAGCACCTTGGCCGCCGTCACCTCGGGATACAGCGACCCCACCTTGCGGTTGATGTTTATGCCGTCGGGCGTCACCCCGATCTTCACCACCTTGGCCCCGAGTTCCTCGAACACAAGCGGCGAGACCCGGTAGGCGGCGCCGTTGGCGCAGTCGAGCACGACCTTGAGGCCGTCGAGGGACACATCCTGGGGGACGGTGTTTTTCAAATAGACGTTGTACCGGCCGGGGCTGTCCTCGATCTTGAAGGCCCGGCCCACGGCCTCGGGGGTCGGGTAGTCCCACTCGGCCTGGGGATCGAGCACCTTTGCGGCGATTTCTGCCTCCACGGCATCGGGCAGCTTGAAGCCCTTGCTGTCGAAAAACTTGATGCCGTTGTCCATGTACGGATTGTGGGAGGCGGAAATGACCACGCCCACATCGGCCCGCATGCTGCGGGTGAGAAAGGAGATGGCCGGGGTGGGAAGGGGGCCCACCAGGAACACGTCCATGCCCGAGGCGCAAAACCCGGAACTTAAGGCGTATTCGAAGATGTATCCCGAAAGCCGGGTGTCCTTGCCGATGACCACCCGGTGCCGCTTGGTTCCGTTGCGGAAATGCCGTCCGGCGGCCAAGCCCAGGCGCAACACCACGTCCGGTGTCATGGGATAGATATTGACCTGGCCGCGCAGGCCATCCGTCCCGAAGAGTTTCTTTGTCATGAAGTTCCCAATATCATATACTTTTCAACTATCCAGAACTGCTGGTAAACCGTCATATGAGCGGGGTTAGTCTGTACCATCCGCGCCCGCTCCTGTCCAATGCCCCAGGAAGGCGACACCGCGAACGGGCGCGTGCGGCGTCAGCGGCCGCCCACGGGGATGGTCAGGACCGGCAGGCCGGATTTCACGTCGCCGCCCTCCATGGCCAAAAGGGTCATGAGAAATCCGAAGGCGCTCTTGGAGGGCATGTCGTTTGCGGCCACAAAAAACCACTTCCCCTCGTAATAGGTGGACACATAGGCAGAGGACGGTTTCTTGCGGTCGCAATGCACGGCGATGGCGGAGCGGGCCTCGGGGACAAGGTGCTCAGCCGGGGCCTCGGCGATTCCGGCCTTGACGTCCTCCTCGGGCACTTGCACGCCCTGGGCCAGATATTCCAGAACCTCCATGGTGTTGCGCAGATCGAAGGTCAAGTTGACGGCGCGTTCTTCCCGGGTCTGGGCGCTTAGGAAATCCATGGCCCGGATGAGCCGGGCCTGGGCCACCAGACGGCCGTCCGGGGCGCTTAAGCGCGGCAGGCCGATGCCGAAGAGTTCGTCCAGGCGGGCGGCCTCGGCCGCGTCGGCAAAACGCATCTGCAAAACGAGGCTCTCGGCGACGCCGGGCTCGGGCGCGGTGTATTGCAGTTGGAGGTCGCCCCGGCCCTGCATGGCGGCCAGGGCCTTGCTCAACTCGCGAAACCGGTCCCGGCCGGTCCTGGCGGAAGGGGTGTCCTCATCCGGGTCGGGATTGCGCAGGGTTCCCACTTGACGCACCAGGACGTCGAGCAACATGTCCATGTCCGCCCCGGCCCGGTACAGGAAGAAAAAGCGGCCGGGGTCGATCTCGCTCAAAAGCTGGGTGACGTATTTTTCCCCCTGTAACGGGGCATAGGTGATGGTCGGGCTTTCGTAATACTGGAATTCCAGGTTGGGCTTGACGGCCACGTCGGGATATCCGGCGAAGGCTGGATAGTAGCTGGTGATCTGCCCGGTCTTCTCCGAGACGGCGTAGGGCACGACGGTCTGGGTGGGGCCGGAGTTGAGGTCGGCGGACAGCCCGGTGGTGACCTGGAAATTGAAGGAGGACGAGATGGAGCCCACGCTCATGAAAAAGGGCGGCTCCAGATAGCGGATGCGCACCAGGTTGAGCAAAAGCTCCTCCTTGTCGCTTTGCTGGATGCCGGTGTTGTAGGCCGTGCGGTTGCCCTTCATGACCTTGGGCCCCATGGTTCCGCAGCCATTTAAAAAAACGGCCAGGGCCATAACGGCCAAGGCCGCGCGACAGGTCGGGCGCATGGTTCCTCCCGGGCTTTTGGGCGCGAAGACGCCCATTCCGGCCCGGACGCATTATATCTCCTTCACCCGTAGCCTTCAAGGCCATACGGGAATCACGCTTTCCTGTCCCGGCGCATCCGGCGACGCACCATCCTATTGCTCGCACCTCTTCCCACCCGGGACGCCGTTTTCCCCCTTGCCTCCGCCCCGCAAAAGCGTAAAAAAACACCAGTGGTTCAACACCAAAATCGGGCTTTTCCCCGGGCCTCGATCTTTTTCGGCCTTTCCACACCCGTTTTCATTCCACAGTCCACCACCTAAAGCCCTTCCCAAAGGAGATCAGCATGCGTGAAAAAATCTGGACAGCAGCCCTCGCGGCGGTTCTTCTGCTGCTTCCGGCCGCATCCCCGGCGGCCCAGAAGGCCGACGCCCCGGCCATCGACCCCGTGGCCATGCAGCATCTCACCCGGATGTGCGATTTCCTGAAAGGCCTCAACGCCTTCGTCTTTCGGGCCGAGGTCAATGTGGACGAGGTCTTCCAGGGCGGGCTGACCCTGCAAACCTCGCGCACCGAGACCATCGCCGTGCGCCGCCCCGACCGGGTCCGGGCCGACACCGTCCAGGACACCGAGGTAAAAACCATCACCTTCGACGGCGCCACGTTCTCCATCTCAAATCCTACCAGGAACTCCTATTCCGTCATCCCGGCCCCGGGCGCCCTCGATCAGGCCCTGGACAAGGTTCTTCAAACTTACGGGGTCACCGCCCCCCTGGCCGAACTGATCCTCAGCACCCCCCGCGAAAGCCTCACCGCAGGCGTCCTGTCGGGAGTGTACGTGGGCCTGCGCATGGTCCAGGGCGTGCCCTGCCACCACCTGGCCTTCAGCCAAAAAGACGTGGATTGGCAGATCTGGATCGCAGACGGCAAAAACCCCCTGCCGCGCAAGCTGGTCATCGTGGACAAGACCCTGGTCGGCGCGCCCAACTACGAGGCCATGCTCGTGGATTGGAAGCTCAACCCCCGGCTCAAGGACTCCTTTTTCACCTTCACCCCGTCGCCGTCGGCCACGAAGATCGACATCATCCCCCTTGCGGGCCAGCAAACCGTCAGCCCGTAACCGGAGGCCGTCATGAAAACGTGTGCACGACTGTTTTTGTGCTCTTTCTTAAGCCTCACCCTGGTCGGCCTGTTCCCTTCCACCCCGGCGCCCCTGACCCAGATGCAGGAGGTGGCGGCCGAGCCGCAACTGCCCCTTGCGCTGGCGCAGGCGCCCAACGCCACGTCCGAAGGGCTGCCCGAAGCCGACGCGGTTGCGCCCGGGACGTCCGACGCCACGGAAAAGCCCGACGCCACGGAAAAGCCCGCCGCCGAAGCGGACAAGGCGGTGGCCGCCGCTCCGGCACCCGCTCCGGCTCCGGCCGTCGCGCC
>NZ_JAZHDB010000232.1:0-9875 GCF_036584575.1 Desulfolutivibrio sp. | reverse complement strand
CGCCGCACCAACCTGGACGAGCTGCCCCAGGTGGTCAACGTCCTGCGCGGCGAGAGGGAAGAGAAACGACGACGAGGTGTATCGGAGGTTCAAGAGGTTGTAGCCGATCCCGCTCCTTGCCTCCCCCACCCCCCTTGAGTATCCTCACCCCCATGCAACGCCCCGGCTTCACCTTCCTCGTCTGCCCGGACCCGGAAATGATCAAAAACCGCGTGGAGCGCCTGCTCGGCGAATCCGGCGAGGTCTTCACCCGCGAGGTCTTCCAGGGCGACGAGGAGATTCCCGCCGCCTTCTGGCGGGCGCTCACGGCCCCGTCCCTTTTCGCCGAGCCCAAGGCCGTGATCCTGCGCCGGGCCGACGCCCTGCCCGAGGACTTCTGGCCCAAGCTCAAGGGCCCCCTGTCCGGCTTCGCCGCCCACGTCTGGCCCATGATCTGCCTGGAAAAGCCCTTCGGCAAAAAGGGGCCGACCTTCCCCAAGGCCCTCTCCTCCCAGCCCTACTACCAGGTGGCCGAGAAACGCCGCTGGATATGGACCTCGCCCGGGCTCACCCGCCGGGACATGGCCCCCATGCTGAGAGACTGGGCCGCCTCGAAAAACCTGTCCTTCGCCCCGGGCGTGCTCGACGCCCTGGCCGCCGCGCTGCCCGAGGACATGGCCATGGCCGGGCGCGAACTCGAGAAAATCGAGCTTTTGGCGCGTTCGCGCAGCGACGCGCCGCCTGCCGCCGCCGACAAAACACCCCCGCCCGGGCGCATCGGCCAGGACGACCTGTCGCTTTTGGCCTCCCGGCCGGGCATGGACGCCTTCGCCTTCTTAAACGCCTTTGCCAAGCGCGGCGCCGAGGCCGCCATCTGGCGCGAAATCTTCGAGCAAAGCCTGTCGCCCGAGGACATGATCTTCAAATTCCTTGGCCTTTTGCGCAGCGACGCCCGCCAGATGTGGCAGATCCACCTGGGCGAGGCCGAGGCCGTGCGCCTGCCGCCGTTTGTCAAGTCGCAAAAGGAGGCCATGGCCCGCCGCCTGGGCGAACGCGGCCTGACCCGCCTTTTCGACCTGGCCATGGAGGCCGAACAGGGCATCAAGTCCGGGTCGAGAAATCCGGATCAGGCCATGGAACTGCTGGCCGCAGAGCTTTTTTCCCTTTTTTCGCGATGAAAAGCCGGGCGGCATCCCCATTTATCCTTGTGTTCACCCCCTTTTTGCGTCACTTTCCAGATAACAAGGCCGGTTGCGGCCATGTTTTCAGGGGAGAAACCCTTGCCCGGGCGGTCCGCCATGCTTATTAAGGAAAGTCACCCCCATTACCACGGGCACCGCAAGCGACTCAAAGAGCGGCTGGCGGAAAATCCCCGGGGCCTTGCGGAATACGAGGTGTTGGAGCTGCTTTTGAGCTACGCCAACCCCCGCCGTGACAACAAACCTCTGGCCAAGGCCCTGCTTGAGCGTTTCGGAAGCCTGCGCGGGGTCTTTTCGGCCAGAGCCGCCGAACTGACCGCCGTTGACGGATTCGGCCAGGGCTATGCCCAGTTCTGGATGCTGTGGCGGGAGTTCTGGGCCCGGATCAACGAGGATCCCGTGCGGCGACGGGCGGTCTTAAGCAGCCCCGACGTGGTGGCCCGCATGGCCATGGCCCGTCTGGGGACGCTGGAGGATGAGGAATTCTGGCTGGCCCTGGTGGACAACAAAAACCGGCTCATCGGCTGGGAGCAGGTCAGCAAGGGCACCGTGGACCAGACCGCCGTCTATCCCCGGGAGGTGTTGGCCCTGGCCCTTTTGCGCAAGGCCAGCGGGGTGATCCTGGTGCACAACCACCCGGGAAACGACCCCAAGCCCTCCAGGCAGGACGTGGAGCTCACCAAGCGCATCATCACCGCCGCCCGGGAAGTGGACCTGCGGGTTCTGGACCACCTGGTGGTCACGGAAAAAAGCTATTTCAGTTTCCAGTCCGAGGGCATGCTGTAGGTCGCCGCAGGAATCTCGATCCTTCCGGGTAGCCCACACGGCCCGGAACACACGGAGGGGACCATGGAAAAGAGCTTGCATTGCATCATCTCCGGTAAGGTGCAGGGCGTCTATTTTCGCGCCTTCGTTCAGGAGCAGGCCGACAGCCTTTCGCTTCGCGGCTGGGTGCGCAATCTGGCGGACGGCAAGGTGGAAGTGCTGGCCCAGGGGTCCGAAGAGGCCCAAAAGGCCCTCGCCGAGCGTCTGTGGCAGGGTCCGACCCTGGCCCGGGTGGAACAGGTGGAGGCCAACCACATCGACTACGACAAGTCCTACCCGGGCTTCGCCATCCGCGGCTGATCCCGTCCCCGGCCAGGGGACGAAAACCCGGCGAGCCCCCCGCCGCAGGGTCCAGGCCGTCGGGGCCGGGCCTGCCCGGGAAAACGCCGAATTTTTCGCAACATCCGCCTCCCGCAGCACGCCACAAGGGAAGCGATGGGGCGATTCTTGGCCGCAACGCGGGCCGCATGCCGCGTCGCGACCACCGTACGAGACGACCAGAAAAGGAGAAACCCGACTCATGAATGGTGAAAATACGACCCTTCCCGAGGATGGCGCGGCCCTGCAGGTGGCGCCCGAGGCTGCGGCAGCCACGGACACGCCGCCAGTGGACGAAAAAACCGGCCCGGGCGACGGGGAAAAGGCCCAACTCGACATCCCCCTGGAGATGCCGGTTCTGCCCGTGCGCGACATCGTGGTCTTCAACTATATGATCCTGCCCCTTTTCGTGGGGCGCGACAAATCCGTGCAGGCCGTGGACGCGGCCTTAAGCGGCAACAGATACATCCTCATCCTGACCCAGAAGGACGAGAAGGTGGACGAACCGGGCCCGGACGACCTGCACGTCGTGGGCACCGTGGGCATGATCATGCGCATGCTGAAAATGCCCGACGGCCGCCTCAAGGTGCTGGTGCAGGGACTGACCCGGGCCAGGGTCACGGAGTTCACCTCCACCGATCCCTTCCATCTGGCCAAGATCGAGGTGCTGGAGGAGCGCGACGTCAAGGAGATCACCCTGGAGCAGGAGGCCATGATGCGCGCCGCCCGCGAACAGAGCGAAAAAATCCTGTCGCTGCGCGGCATCGCCACGGCGGACATCATGTCCGTCTTAAACAGCGTCAACGAACCGGGACGCCTGGCCGACCTCATCGCCTCCAATCTGCGCATGCGCGTGGACGAGGCCCAAAAAATCCTCGAATGCGAGGATCCCATCGAGCGCATGCATCTGGTGAACAACCAGCTGGTCAAGGAGGTCGAGGTGGCCTCCATGCAGGCCAAGATCCAGAACATGGCCAAGGAAGGCATGGACAAGGCCCAGAAGGACTTCTTTTTGCGCGAGCAGATGAAGGCCATCCGCAAGGAACTGGGCGAGGGCGAAGACGAAGACGACGATATGGAGGTGCTGCGCAAGGCCCTGGACAAGGCGGGCCTGCCCAAAGAGGTCAAAAAAGAGGCGGACAAGCAGTTAAAGCGCCTGACCGGCATGCATCCCGACTCTTCCGAGGCCTCGGTGATCCGCACCTACCTGGACTGGATGGCCGAACTGCCCTGGAAAAAGCTGTCCCGTGACCAACTCGACATCAAGGAGGCCAAGCGCATCCTGGACGAGGACCACTACGACCTGGACAAGGTCAAGGAGCGCATCCTCGAATACTTAAGCGTGCGCAAGCTCAACCCGGGCATGAAGGGACCGATTTTGTGCTTCGTGGGGCCTCCCGGCGTGGGCAAGACCTCGCTTGGCCGGTCCATCGCCCGGGCGCTGAAACGCAAGTTCGTGCGCATGTCCCTGGGCGGCATGCGCGACGAGGCCGAGATACGCGGCCACCGGCGGACCTACATCGGGTCCATGCCCGGACGCATCGTGCAGAGCATCAAGCAGGCCGGCACACGAAATCCGGTGATCATGCTGGATGAGATCGACAAGGTGGGCACGGATTTTCGGGGCGACCCGTCCTCGGCGCTCCTTGAGGTGTTGGACCCGGAGCAGAACTTCTCCTTCTCCGACCATTATCTCAACGTGCCCTTCGACCTGTCCAAGGTGATGTTCATCTGTACGGCCAACATCCTGGACACCATCCCGGCGGCGCTTCTGGACCGCATGGAGATCATCCGCCTGCCCGGCTACACCGAGCAGGAGAAGGTGCATATCGCCAAGCGCTTCATCCTGCCCCGCCAGGTCCAGGAAAACGGCCTGAAAAAGACCGACATGGTCCTTTCCGACCAGGTGTTGTCCCAGATCATCCGGGACTATACCCGGGAGGCGGGGCTGCGCAACCTGGAACGCGAGGTGGGCTCGGTGTGCCGCAAGCTGGCCCGGCGCAAGGCCGAGGGCGAGAAGCCGCCGTTTCGCATCACCGCCAAGGCCCTGGTGAAGCTTTTGGGACAGCCCCGGCACCTGGACGAGGAGCATGAAAAGGTGCTGCCGCCCGGGGTGGCCGTGGGATTGGCCTGGACGCCGGTTGGCGGCGAGATCCTGCACATCGAGGTGGCCACCATGCCCGGCAAGGGCAAGCTGCACCTGACGGGCAAACTCGGGGACGTGATGAAGGAATCCGCCCAGGCCGCCCTGTCCTACGCCCGGTCCCGGGCCAAGGAGCTTGGGCTCGACCCGGATTTCACCGAGAAGCTGGACATCCACGTGCATGTGCCCTCGGGGGCCACGCCCAAGGACGGCCCCTCGGCGGGCGTGACCCTGGTCACGGCGCTGATTTCCGCCCTGACCAACACCCCGGTGTGCCACGACGTGGCCATGACCGGGGAGATCACCCTACGCGGGAGGGTGCTGCCCGTGGGCGGCGTCAAGGAGAAGATCCTGGCCGCCGTGGCGGCCGGAATGACCCGGGTGATCATCCCCAAGCGCAACGAAAAGGATCTGGAAGAGATTCCCAAGGAGCTGCGGGCCAAGATCGTGGTGCAGACCGTGGAGCACATGGACGAGATATGGCCCCTGGCCTGCGGCCGCACGAAGCCCGAGGGCGCTGCATCGTAAGAGGCGCGGCCTATCCGTACGATAACGAAAGGCCCGGACGCTCGTCCGGGCCTTTTTCATGACAGACGCCAGGCTAGAACCAGGGTTTGCTTCCTTCGACGTACACCCGCCGGAACTCCGCGTCGGATTTGCTGATGTACATGAAACATTCCACAAGCGAGACCAGCCCGATGATCATGGATGGGATTCCGGCCAGGATGAACCCGAAAAGGAAAACGAGAAGCATGATCAGGCCCTGCTTCTTGTAACCCAGATAGAACTTGTGAATCCCGAACCCCCCGAGGAAAAAGGCCAGAAGCGCGGCGATGACCTTGTTCGGCCCGGCCGTCGACGCAGACGCGAGCAGAAAAATCTCGGACGCCGCCCCTTCCCTGGGCACGAAATCCGCCTCGACCCCGGCCACGGGCGACTCCCCCGACTTCCAGTCCGCCAGGGAAAAGCCATACCGTTGGCCATCCTCCCCGGAAATGACGCCCGACTTCGTGGAACCGTCCCAACTGAGCACGCGGCCTTTCATTGTCGTCTCCTCGGGTTTTGCGAAAACGGTTTCGGTTCGCCGCCGCCCCCTAGGCCCCGGCCACGGGCGCAAACCGGGCGTCGCGCTCAACCGGCGTGAACCCGGCCATGACGATGGCCTGGCGCAGTTGCGCGGCCGTCAGCCCCTTGGGGGTGTCGGCCCCGGCGGCATGCCCCACCCGCTCCTCGATCAAGGTGCCGTCGAAGTCGTCGGCCCCGGCCCACAGGGCCATCTGGGCGGCCTTGATCCCGGCCATGACCCAGTAGGCTTTGAGGTGCGGGATGTTGTCCAGGTAGAGCCGGGAGATGGCCATGGTGCGCAGGTAGTCGACGCCGCCCGGCCCCCGGGCCGACAGGGCGTTGTTGCCCGGCTGGTAGGGCAGGGGAATAAAGCACAAAAAACCGCCGGTCTTATCTTGCAACTGGCGCAGGGCGTCCAGATGGTCGATACGGTCGGCAACGGCCTCGATGTGCCCGAAGAGCATGGTGGCGTTGGTGTTCATGCCCAGGCCGTGGGCCGTCTCATGCACCGACAGCCAGCGTTCGCCGGAGATCTTCTCGGGACACAATTTGGCCCGCAGCGCCGGGGAGAACACCTCGGCCCCGCCCCCGGGCAGCATGAGCAGGCCGGCCTGCATCAGGGCGGTGAGGATGTCCGCCTCGGAGCGGCCCTCCACATCGGCCAGATGCGCCACCTCCACGGCGGTGAAGGCCTTGATCCCGGCCTCGGGGCGCTCCTCGGACACGGCCTGCAAGAGCTCCACGTAATACGAAAAGGGCAGCTTGGGATTTAGGCCCCCCACGATGTGCGTCTCGCGTACGGTCTGGTCGCGTTTGGCGCGAACCATGGCTCGTATCTCGGCCACGGTGTGGGTCACGGCGTCCGGGCTGCCCGGGCGCTTGCCGAAGGCGCAGAACCGGCAGGCGTTGACGCACTCGTTGGTGAAGTTGATGTGCTGGTTGAAGACGTAATAGGCGGCCCGGCCGTGGCGGCGCAGGCGGTCGGCCATGGCTGCGGCGCACAGGTCGTGCAGGCTGGCCTGGTCGGCCAGGGTCATGGCCTCGTCGCGGGACAGCCGACGACCGGGGAGATCATCCAGGATGCGGCGCGCGGCCGCGGTGGTTTCGTGCATGGCGTTGCAATTCGCCGTTTGGCGGGTTACTGATTGATGCCGTGTGGTGCGGCATAGCTTTTTTTCCGACGTCGCGCCAGTCCCGGGCCCCGCGAGGCGTCCGGGCCATAGTATGCATTGCCGTCACGGCGGAAAAGGGAAGGAGCGCAAGGGATATGCCCGTCCGAAAAACCATGCCCGTTCCGGATGCGTCCCTGGCGGCAGGCCTGATCCTTCTCGCCGTCCTCCTGGTCGCCACGGCCCCGGCCCTCGGGGCGGCCGCCTCCACCTCGGACTCCATCGCCTCCCTGCAGCAGTTTTTCAAAGGCCAGGAAGGCAAAAGCTCGGCCCCGGCCATCGACTTCGAGGTGGTGGGCGGATTCGCCGACATCACCACCGGGGCCAAGGACAGCTCCGGCCGCTATTTCCTGGCCGCCAGCCACGTCACCCGCTTAACCGGCGACATCTACCGCCTGGACATGGCCTTTTCCAAGAAGATGGAACAGGACATCATGGATTTCTCTCCGGCCTATTATTTCACCGAAAACCGCAGCTACTACTTCTGGTACAACAACGGCGACCGCATCGTCATAAAGGTCGGGGCCTCCCAGGCCGCCATCCCCGTGGCCCGCAAGGAAATCACCCGCGTGGACATCCAGTCCATGGACACCTACAGCGTGGATCGGCAGAAGCTCTTCAAGGATCTGACCTTCACCGACGGCAACACGGCCATCAGCCTTCAGATACGGTTCAAATGACGTACACTGTATCCTCTCTTTCCCTGCCCCAAAACGCACGCCAACAGGGGCGACACGCTTTCGCCGCGCCAGCGGGGTCTGGCCTGTGGAGGAGGCAGGGGGGAAAAGACGCCGGTTGGGCGACGTTTTCGCGGCTTTTTTCCGCAACATGCCGCAGCTCCGCCAAAAACCGGTATGGGCTTCCGCAGTGTCTTTTTCTCGGAAACCTTTCGGCACGAGGCAGGCTCACCCCATGTTACGACGAATCCTTACTTTTTTTCGACCCAGACGTATCTCTACCGGCGTGCGGCCACTCCTCGAGGATGCCGCGGCGCAACGGGCCGTCTTCCGCATCGAGGTAGGCGAAGGGTCGGGAGAACGGCGTTATTTCATCGCCACCGAGGTCACCCCCGGCGGCATTGAGTTGGAACCCAAGGGGATGCGGCTGGACAGCCTGCGCCATTGGCAGGGACAAAACTTCTCGTTCCGGTTCATCCTGTGCTCCCGCGAGAGCGGACGCACCCAGCTTTTCGAGTTCTCGTCCCGGGTTGTGTCCGTCGCTCCCCGCCAGGGACGGCTGATCCTGGCCCTGCCGGACGCCGTCAAATCCCTGGAACGCCGCCAGAACGTGCGCATCACCCTGCACATGCGGCACATGCCCCGCCTGGGCATCTGGCCGGTGATCGGCGGAGGCGGAAGCAAGGCCGCGCCGCGCATCATGTCCCGGCCCATCCTGGACGTCTCCCCCAGCCACTCCAGCATCGGCCTGACCATCCGCAATCTCTCCAGCGGCGGCATGCGCCTGTCCCTGAGCAAGTCCGACTTCGCCTCCAACGAGGTCCATCTGGAGCCGGGCAAACGACTGCTCCTGGAATTGAGCTTCTCGGGCAAGGCCTTCGACACCCGCCACCTGTTCCGGATCATCTCCTGCGTGCGCAACGTGATGCCGGGCCAGGGCGGCCGGATCGAGATGGGGGTGCACTTCCTGGCCCTGCACCAGGAGGGGAAAAAACCGGCCTGGAAAAGCGTGGAACAGGGCGGCGTGGACCAAATCGGCCGCCTGGTGCACCAGTTTCAGGTGGAATACTACAAGGAACTCAAGAAACGCCTGGAAAGGATGCCCGCCCAGGGGCCGCACAAGGTTTCCAAGGCCTCGTAATCCCCGGATTCGCCTGGCGGATCAGAGCCTGCGCCGCCAGGCCAGAAGGGCCGCCAGCCCCGTCAGGGGATACAGGGGCCAGTAGGTTCCGGTCGCCATGGACCAGACCGCCACCCCGCAAAGGACCAGGGCCAGGGCCCAGGCCACGCCCAGTTTGCCCCACACGGGCGAACGCATGTCGCCCTGGGAGGCGAGAAACAGGCGCGTTTCACTCCCTGCGGCCTCCCCTGGGCCGGGGTCGGGCCCTGTCCGGACGTCCCGGGGCCCATCGGTCCCGGTGGCCCCGGTGGTCCCGGCCGCCGCATCCTCGCCGCCGGGTTCCGGCTCCGCGCGTTCCCGGGAGCGCAGCTTGTGCCCGCAGGCCTGGCAGAACCGCAGGTCGTCGTCGTTTTCCGCGCCGCATCTGTTGCAGATCATGAATGCATCCCGTAGGCCATTCCCCGCCCGCTGCCGGGCATTGACTTTTCTCCCTCCGAGCTTAGCCTCTCAGGTCAACATGCGATAGTCCGGCGACGGCCTCTTTCGGCCGCAATCGCGCATGTTCCCACTGAAGCCCCCATGAGGAGATCCATGTCCACAACCTGCCCCCTGCGAAGCGTTTCGGTCAACCCGGTGTGTTGCAACGGCTGCGGCACGTGTGCCGAGATGGCCCCGGAAATCTTCCGGATGGACCCCCTGAACGAAAAACCCGTGGTCATCTGTGACGACTGCCCCGAGGAAGACGCCCTGCGGGCCCAGGCCTATTGCCCCCATGACTGTATCGAGGTGGACTGAGCCCCGCCCTGCCGCCTTGCCGCCTTGCCCCCAAAAGGCCGACGGGACGGGGGGCACGGGACGACGCCGCCCTGCCGCTGAAAATGGTCGCCGGTCACCCCGCCAGGAGCAACCGGACCAGTTCGTCCAGGATGGCCACCAGGTGGCCGCAGGCCCCGCCCACCCCCGGCGGCGGCCCGAACAGCCCATGGCGCTCCTTGGCCAGGGCCGCCTCGGGCACGGCCTCGCGGTCGAAGCGGGACAGGGTGGCGGCCAGCCGCTCGGAGAGGAAATAGTCCGTGACCCCGTCGTGGAACCGGCCCATGCCCGCCGCAAACCGTCCCCCGTGCTCCCGCCAGAAGGCTTCGGCCGGGGCCGTGGGCGCGCATGAGGCGGCCTGGTGGACCATGGCCCGCAGGTTGCTCACGGCAAACCCCGGGGTTCCCGGCCGCCAGCCCAGAAGCCACGGATTGCGGCGAAAAAGCAGGCGGTGGGCGACGCCCAGGTCGATGACCGCATCGAGCAGACGCACGGCCCGGTCCAGGCCGTCGTCCCCGAACCGGCGCGGCGCGGCGTCGGGAACCCAGGCGGGCACGGCCCCAGGCG
>NZ_JAZHDB010000231.1:0-38206 GCF_036584575.1 Desulfolutivibrio sp. | reverse complement strand
TGTTGACATGCGGCTTGTTGCGTTCGAATTTCGCCTTGCCCATGGTTTCCCCCTGCGCTTTTTTTGTCGTGTGGTCGGTTGTCTCGCCTAGGGCGTCTTATTTCTTTTTCACCAGTTCCTCGGCCAAGCTGGCGGGAACCTTTTCATAGTGGTCGAACTGCATGCTGAACGTGGCCCGGCCCTGGGTGCGCGAACGCAGATCCGTGGCGTACCCGAACATCTGGGACAGGGGCACGTGGGCGCTGATGATCTGGGCCCCGGGACGCGCGTCGAGCTTGGAGACCCGGCCGCGCCGACCGTTCAAGTCGCCCATGACCTCGCCCAGGTACTCGTCGGGGGTGACCACCTCGACCATCATGATCGGTTCGAGGAGGATCGGCCCGGCCTTTTGCACGGCTTCCTTGAAGGCCTGAGAGGCGCAGATATAGAAGGCCTGCTCGGAAGAATCCACTTCGTGATAGGAGCCGAAGGTCAGTTCGGCCCGGATGTCCACCACCGGGAACCCGGCCAGCACGCCGGACTTCATGGCGTTTTGCATGCCCTTGTCCACGGCCGGGATGTATTCCTTGGGGATGACGCCGCCCACGATGGAGTTGACGAACTCATACCCGCCATCTTCCTTGGGTCCGATATTGATGACCACGTGGCCGTACTGGCCCCGGCCGCCGGTCTGCTTGACGTAGCGGTTCTCATGTTTGACGGACTTGGTGATGGTCTCGCGGTAGGCCACCTGAGGCTGACCCACGTTGGCGTTGACCCCGAATTCGCGCATGAGCCGGTCCACGATGATTTCCAGGTGCAGCTCGCCCATGCCCGCGATCAGCGTCTGCCCGGATTCCTCGTCGCCCTTGACCCGGAAAGACGGATCTTCCTTGGCCAGCTTGGCCAGGGCCTGGGACAGGGCGTCGCGGTCAGCCTTGGTCTTGGGCTCGATAGCCACTTCAATGACCGGCTCAGGGATGGTCAGGGATTCGAGCTTCACGCCCTTGCCCTGCTCGCACAGGGTGTCGCCGGTGCTGGTGATCTTCATGCCCACGGCGGCCACGATGTCGCCAGCTTCCGCTTCCTTGATGTCCTCGCGCTTGTTGGCGTGCATCTTGAGCAGCCGCCCGACACGCTCTTTCTTGCCGGTATTGGCGTTGACCACGGTCATGCCCGATTCGATGCGGCCGGAGTACAGGCGCAAGAAGGTCAGGTGGCCCACAAAGGGGTCGGACATGAGCTTGAAAGCCAGGGCGGCCAGCGGTTTCTTCACATCGCAGGGACATTCGATCTGCCGATCCGGATAATCGGGATCAGTGCCGACGACCGGGGGGATGTCCAACGGGGACGGCAGATAATCGACAACCGCGTCGAGCAGGGGCTGCACGCCCTTGTTCTTAAAGGCCGAACCGCACAAGACCGGGCAAATGGACAGTCCGATGGTGGCTTTGCGAATGGCCGTCACCAGGACTTCGGGGGAGATTTCCTCGCCGCCGAGATATTTTTCCAGCAGACTGTCATCTTCCTCGGCAACGGCCTCCAGCATGGACAGCCGCAATTCGTCGTACCGCTCCTGCATCTCGGGAGGAATGTCTTTCTCGACGAATTCGCGCCCCTTGGTGCTGTCGTCGAAATAGATCGCCCTGCCGCGGATAAGATCCACCACTCCCAGGAAATTCTCCTCGGAGCCGATGGGAATCTGCAAGGGCACGGGCTTGGCGCCCAGGCGGTCACGGATCATGTCCACGCAACGGAAGAAGTCGGCGCCGACGCGGTCCATCTTGTTGACGAAACTCATGCGCGGCACGTTGTAGCGTTCGGCCTGCCGCCACACGGTCTCGGTCTGGGGCTCGACCCCGGCCACGGCGTCGAAGACGGCCACGGCCCCGTCGAGAACCCGGAGGGAACGCTCCACCTCAATGGTGAAGTCGACGTGCCCGGGGGTGTCGATGATGTTGATGCGATGGTCACGCCAATAGCAGGTGGTGGCGGCGGAGGTGATGGTGATGCCGCGCTCCTGCTCTTGAACCATCCAGTCCATGGTGGCCTGGCCGTCATGGACTTCCCCAATCTTGTGGGACACGCCGGTGTAGAAGAGAATTCTCTCCGTGGTCGTGGTCTTCCCAGCATCAATGTGGGCCATGATGCCTATGTTGCGTTGCCGCTCAATGGGTACGGGCTTGGACACAAAAATCTCCGCTACCAGCGGTAATGGGCGAAGGCCTTGTTGGCCTCGGCCATACGGTGAGTGTCTTCGCGCTTCTTCACCGCCCCGCCGCGATTGTTATAGGCATCCAGGAGTTCCCCGGACAGTTTGTCGGCCATGCCTTTCTCGCCGCGCGAGCGGGCATAATTGATGACCCACCGGATGGCCAGGGTGACCTGACGCTCGGGGCGAACCTCCATGGGAACCTGGTAGGTCGCGCCGCCAACCCGGCGGGGCTTGACTTCCATGTGCGGACGGACGTTGCCCAGGGCCTTTTCAAACGCCTTCAGGGGGTCTTCGCCGGCCTTTTCGGCCAGGACGTCGACGGCCCGATAGAAAAGTCCCTCGGCGATGCTTTTTTCGCCGTCATGCATCAGACGATTAATGAACTTCGTGATCAGTTGGCTGCCGTATTTGGGATCGGGCAGCACGGATCTCTTGGGGACGGGGCCTTTACGAGGCATACGCCATCACTCCTTGTCCTATCGGTCTTCTTTGGGCCGTTCTTATTTGGGGCGCTTGGCGCCGTACTTGGACCGACTCTGACGACGGTCACCGACACCGGCCGTATCCAGGGTGCCGCGGATGATATGGTAGCGCACGCCGGGAATGTCCTTGACGCGGCCGCCCCGGATCATGACCACGGAGTGCTCCTGGAGATTATGGCCTTCGCCGGGGATGTACGAGGTGACCTCGATACCGTTGGTGAGCCGGACGCGGGCCACTTTGCGCAAGGCCGAGTTGGGCTTCTTGGGTGTGGTGGTGTACACGCGGGTGCACACCCCCCGACGCTGGGGGCACGCCTGCAGGGCCGGGGTTTTCCGGCGCTTGGCGACCTTGGCGCGCTCCTTGCGGATGAGCTGGTTGATCGTGGGCATAACCTTCTCCGTAACTTTTAATGACAAAGACGGAGGCATTTAGGTGATTCCTGAGCCTCTGTCAAGCCCCTCCCCGGAATGGGGGGAAAAATCCGCACCGGGCCGGAAAATATAAGCGAGGCAGGGATGAAAGGGAAGGGATCAGGCGGGCATTTTTCACCCTTTCTGGTCACCATGCCCCTCCAGGGAAGGTTTTCCCTGCTGGAACACATCCTATTCATTGGGCATTATCCCGGAAGGGAGATGTGAAAAAAATGACGCATCAGCGCAAAAAAACCTGTCCCACGACCCCGTTGATCCGGTTTCCGGAGCGTGTCTGCGACTGAACCTGGCGCAGCCGGGTGCGGCAAAAACCTGCTTCTCGCATGAGTTCTTCAATCTCTTCAATGGTATAGTGGTGAGCGGTGTACAGATATCGCTCCCCTTCCATGACCCGGAAGGTTCCCCACTCCCCGGTCTCCCCGAAACCCCGCTCATATCGTTCCCGGTACAAAGGAATTTCGGGGGTCAGCAAAAAATCCGAAATTGTCATCCCGCAGCGAAGCACACGGGCCGCCTCGGCCAGAACCATGCGGCGCACGGTCGGCGTGTCCAACGTGGTCAAGACCGCGTGCATAATCCCGTAATCGAAGCTCTTGTCCGCAAACGGCAGGCGGGCCAGCTCCCCCCGCACGAAGGCCGTGCCCGGCAGGCCCCTCCCCTGCCCCGCCGCAAGGCTTGGCGAATTGACGTCCACACCGGCCCACAGCGGCCCGGAATCCCTTCCCCCGACCCCCGGTCCGCATTTCGCCCTTTCGGCCATCTCAGCCAGGGTACGGCCGTCTCCGCACCCCATGTCCAGGAGGGCGTCGCCCGGCCCGATCAATGCGGCAAAGGCCGGGTCCACATCCAGGGTGGACGGAACCCGGCCTGCGGTCTTCCAATAGGCGTCGGACATGGCCCGGCTATTTCACCTCGCCCGGCTCGAAGCCGATTTTGGCGATGGCCTCGCGCACGGCCTTGGGGTCGAGCGCGGCGGCGTCGAAGGTGGCCAGCCCTGTGGCCAGGTCCACGGCCACGTTTTTGATCCCCGGCATGGCGGACAGGGTTTTGGTCACGTTCATCACGCAGTGGTTGCAGGACATTCCCTTGACTTCGATGCTGGGCATGGGCGTGCTCCTCGCGATACGCGCGGCCGACGGCCGCCCGGTTGCCCTCCCCGCAGGACGGCCGGAGACGGGAAGGTGATTCTCATTTTCAAACATGCCTCGCAGGCCGACGCGAACGTCGGCCGACGGGCTCTGCCCTAGAGATTTTCCGCAAAGGCGACGGCGGCCTTGAAATCCAGCGTCCCCGCGTAGATGGCCCGGCCGCTGATGACCCCGTCCAGCCCCTTGGCGGCCAGGGGAGCCAGGGCCCTGACATCGTCCATGGCGGCCACCCCGCCGGCGGCGATGACCGGGAGCCTCGTCAGGGACAGCAGGCGCGTAAGAGCCGGGATGTTCACCCCGGTCTGCATGCCGTCGCGGCTGATGTCGGTATAGACCAAAAAGGCCACCCCCTGGTCTTCCAGACGCGGCAGCACGTCTTCCACGGCAAGGCCCGTATCGTCCACCCAGCCCCGGATCTTGAGGCGGCCGTCATCGGCGTCCAGGGACACCCCCACCCGGCCGGGAAGGGCCGCCACGATCTCCCCGAAGCCGTCCGGGTCGGTGATGGCCATGGTGCCGATGAGGATGCGCTTCACCCCGGCGTCCAGGTAGGCCTCGGCCACCGAAAGATCGCGGATGCCGCCCCCGAGCTGGACCGGAATGTCCAGGCTATGGCAGATGCGTCCGATAAGCGGCGCATTTTGGGGGATGCCGGAGAAGGCCCCGTCCAGATCCACCACATGCAGCCACCTGGCCCCGAGTTCCGCCCAATGGTGGGCCATGGCCTCGGGATCCTCGGAAAAAACGGTCACCTCGTCTTCGCGGCCCTGACGCAGGCGCACGCAACGGCCGTCTTTGAGGTCGATGGCCGGATAGACGATCACAACCCGAACTCCGCCACGGCGGCCCGCATCCCTTCGGCGGACAATTCGTAGGCCGTCAGCCACCGCCCCTTGCGTTCGAAAAACTTCCCGGCTTCAAACAGGTTGTCGGTCAGGGAGAGCTGTTCCTCGTCGAAGTGGAAGAACTTGACCACCCCGCCGGTCTTGACGTCGAGCAGGTAGAAATTGATGACCACGGCGGCCGAGACGGTGGCGCCCATGGCCGACCCGTCGCGCTCCCGCCAGGCCAGAACCTGGGGCACGACCACAAAGTCAACCCCGGCGCAGCGGCCGATGTTCTGCCAATAACGCAGGGTGCCGAGACGGCCGCCCTCCCCCTCGCGGGGTTCGGTCTTCAGGCAACCGGCCACCCTGGAGGGTCCGGCGACCCGGGCCTTGCTCCCCGAGGCCAAAACCCCGGTGAACACCTCGTCGAGTTTGCCGGGAACCCCCTCGCTCACCGCCGGGGCGTCCTCGGGCAAAAACCCGGCCAGGAGCTCGAAGTCGGCCCTGGGATTGGCGAACGGGGCCACGGCGATCTTGGCCTCCATGGGCGCCGCGCTTTGCGGGGCCTTGCGTTTGCACCCCAGGGAAAAAACCAGAAGCGCCACGGCGGCGACCACAAGCAGGCGTTTGAGCAGCATGGTGTTCATCGGTCAAGGCTCCCTTTGGTGCTGGGCACGCCGGTTCTCCCGGCGGCCAAAGCCCGGCGCAGGGACAGTCCCAGCGCCTTGAAAGCGGCTTCGAGTTGGTGATGGCCGTTTTGGCCGTACACGAAGCACACGTGAAGGTTCATTTTGGCGCAGACGGCCAGGGACTTGAAAAATTCCCGCCACACGTCTTTTTCCTCACCCGCCACCACGGCGGGCAGGGTGTTTTCAAGATAGACCAAATACGGACGGCCCGAAAGGTCCACGGTGACCTCGGCCAGGGCCTCGTCCATGGGCACCCGGGCGTATCCCACCCGCTCAATGCCCGTCCGGTCCCCGGCGGCGGCAAGCAGGGCCTGCCCCAGGGCCAGGCCAACGTCCTCCAGACTGTGGTGGGCGTCAACCTCATGGTCGCCCCGGCAGGTCACCTCCAGGTCGAATCCGGCCCAGAACCCGAGAAGGGTCAGCATGTGATCGGCAAAGGCGAACCCCGTGTCGCACCGGGTCCGGCCCTGACCGTCCAGGCGCAGGGAGACGGCCACCTCGGTCTCGGCGGTCTTTCGATCAATGCGGGCCGTGCGTTCGGTCATGTCCCTGGCTCCCCTGGCGACGGCCGATCAGGCCGTCTGCTTGTCCGCAGCGGGCGGTGCGGCGGGTGTCTCGGCTGGCGTGTCCGCATTGGCCGCCTTTGCGGCCGTCTCGGGCGCCGCCGCCTCATTTTCCGGAAAAAGTTCCTTTTTGGCCTCTTCCTTGCGCTTGGTGTCCTCGGCCCGCTGCACCTCGGCCTCCAGCGTGCTTTTCACATCGGTGCTCACCCGGCGAAATTCCGCCAGGCCCTTGCCGATGGTCCGCATCACGTCAGGCAGTTTGCTTGGGCCGATGACGATAAGCGCCACCACCAGTATGACCAGAAGTTCCGTTGTGCCGATGCCGAACATATGTTTTCCCGTTTTGGGCGCTCTCGCGTCCGGTCTATTCCCACTCGATGGTGCTTGGCGGCTTGGAGGAGATGTCCAGAACCACCCGGTTGATGCCCTTGACCTCGTTGATGATCCGATTCGAGATGGTGGCCAGGATCTCGGTGGGCACCCGGGACCAGTCGGCGGTCATGGCGTCGATGCTGTCCACCACCCGCACGGCGCACACGCTTTCATAGGTGCGGTCGTCGCCCATGACGCCCACGGTCTTAAGCGGCAAAAGCACCGCGAATCCCTGCCACACCTTGCGGTACCAGTCCGCGGCCAGAAGCTCGGCCTGCACGATCTTGTCCGCCCGGCGCAGGATGTCCAGGCGTTCGGGGGTGACCTCGCCGATGATCCGGATGGCCAGGCCCGGCCCCGGGAAGGGATGCCGCCAGATGATGAAGTCCGGCAGCCCGAGCTCCACCGCCACCTTGCGCACCTCGTCCTTGAAAAGCTCCCGCAAGGGCTCGACCAGGGACAGCTTCATGATGTCCGGCAGCCCGCCCACGTTGTGGTGGCTTTTGATGACCGCCGAGGGGCCCCGAAACGACACGGACTCGATGACGTCGGGGTACAGCGTGCCCTGGGCCAGAAACTCCACGCCCGGCAGTTTGTTGGCCTCGCGCTCGAAGACCTCGATGAACGTGCGGCCGATGATCTTGCGCTTTTCCTCGGGGTCCGTGACCCCGGCCAGAAGCGACAGAAAAAGGTCTGCGGCCTTGACGTGGATGAGGTTCAAATCGAAGTGCTCGCGCAGGTAGGCCACGACCTCCTCGCCCTCGTTCAGGCGCATAAGCCCGTTGTCCACAAAAATGCAGTGCAGCTGCTTGCCGATGGCCCGATGCAGCATGACCGCCACGACCGTGGAGTCCACCCCGCCGGACAGGGCGCAGACCACGTGTTTGTCGCCGATCTGCTCCCGAAGCGCGGCGTCCTGGCTGGCCACGAAGGAGGACATGGACCAGCCGGGGGTCAGTCCGGCGATCTTGAACAGAAAATTGTGCAGAATCAGCGTGCCGTCCTCGGTGTGGGCCACCTCGGGATGGAACTGCAAGGCGTAGATGCGCCGGGCCGGGTCGGCCATGGCCGCGACATCCACCGAGGGCGTGGAGCCAATGACCGAAAAGCCCTCGGGCGGCGACTTGACCCGGTCGCCGTGGGACATCCACACGGTCAGCGCCCGGTCCATGGGCAGGCCGTCGAAGAGCGGCGAGGCCCCGGTCACGGTGAATTCCGAACGGCCGTATTCGCGATCCGTGGAGGACGCCACCCGGCCTCCGGGCAACAGGTGGGACAAAAGCTGCATTCCGTAACAGATGCCCAGGATCGGCAGGTCCAGGTCGAAGACCCCCATGTCCAGGCTGGGCGCGCCGGGCTCGATGACGCTCGACGGGCCGCCGGAGAGGATCAGCGCCCGGGGGGCCAGTTCCCGCAGCTTGTCCACGGGCGTGGTGCAGGGATGAATTTCCGAATAGACCCCGGCCTCGCGCACCCGGCGGGCGATGAGCTGGGTGAACTGGGAGCCGAAATCCAGAATGACGACGGTGTCCGAATGGGTCATGGCGTGTCTGGCGCTTTGCGTGGTGCGGTTGTCGGAGCCGGCCGGGCCGGACCCGGATTAATAGGTGTCCACCCGGTAATTGGGGGCTTCCTTGGTGATGATCACGTCGTGGACGTGGCTTTCCCGAAGTCCCGCCGCCGAGATGCGCACGAAGCGGGCCTTGTTCTGAAGCTCGACGATGTCCTTGCAGCCGCAATACCCCATGCCGGACTTGAGCCCGCCCACGAGCTGATAGATGCTCTCGGTCACCGGCCCCTTGAAGGGCACCCGGCCTACAATGCCCTCGGGAACGAGCTTCTTGGATTTCTCCTGGAAATAGCGGTCGGAACTGCCTTCACGCATGGCGTCGATGGAGCCCATGCCGCGATAGATCTTGTAGGTGCGGCCCTGGTAGAGGATGGTCTCGCCCGGGCTTTCCTCGGTACCGGCGAACAGGCTGCCCATCATCACCGTGTCCGCCCCGGAGGCCATGGCCTTGACGATGTCTCCGGAAAACTTCACCCCGCCGTCGGCGATGCAGCACTTGCCGTGTTCCCGGCAGGCCCGCACGGCCTCCATGATGGCCGTGACCTGGGGCACGCCCACGCCGGCCACGATGCGCGTGGTGCAGATGGAGCCCGGGCCGATGCCCACCTTCACCGCGTCCGCTCCGGCCTTGATGAGCGCCAGGGCCCCCTCGTAGGTGCCCACGTTGCCCGCCACCAGGCGGCTGGCCGGGAAATCGGACTTGAGCGCCGCAATGGAGTCCAAAATATTTTTGCTGTGGCCATGGGCCGAATCCAGCACGATGAAATCCACCCCGGCATCGAGCAAGGCCTGGACCCGCTCGTTTCTGTCCGCGCCCACGCCCACGGCCGCGCCCACCCGCAGCCGTCCCAGGTCGTCCTTGCAGGAATTGGGATATTTGCGAATCTTTTCGATGTCCTTGATGGTGATCAGCCCGCGCAGGGTGTTGTCGGCGTCCACCACCAACAGCTTCTCGATGCGGTTTTGGTGCAGATGGTGCTTGGCCTCTTCCAGGGTGGTGCCCACGGGCACGGTGACCAGGTTCTCCTTGGTCATCACGTCCTTGACCTTGGTCACCGAGTCCTTGACGAAACGCACGTCGCGGTTGGTGACGATGCCCACCAGCCGGTCCCCGTCCACCACGGGCAGCCCGGAGATGCTGTATTCGGACATGACCAAAAGGGCCTGCTCCACGGTCATTTCCGGGGGCACGGTGATGGGGGAGATGATCATGCCGGATTCGGACTTCTTGACCTTCTCCACTTCAAGCCGCTGGCGCTCCACGGACATGTTCTTGTGGACCACCCCCACCCCGCCGCAGCGGGCCAGGGAGATGGCCATGCGCGACTCGGTGACCGTGTCCATGGCCGCGCTCAAAAGCGGAATGTTCAGCTTGATGTCCGGGGTGAGCCAGGAACTGACGTCCACCTGGTCCGGCGTCACCTCGGAATAGTCGGGCAGAAGCAAGACATCATCGAAAGTCAGTCCCCGGCCGTAAACCTTTTCCATAACTCCGTCCTTTCGCTCCAGAAGATGTTCCGGCCGTTTTTTGTCGCTCAATCCAGGCCGAGATAGGCCAGCCGCACCTTGGGGTCGGCCAGAAGATCGGCCGAAGGCCCTTCCAGGATGACCGTTCCCGTCTCCAGGACGTAGCCCCGGTGGGAGATCTGCAGGGCCATCTGGGCGTTTTGCTCCACGAGCATGACCGTGACGCCCTCGGCGTTGATCTGTTGAATGATCTCGAAAATGTTCTCCACGACCATGGGGGCAAGCCCCAGGGAAGGTTCGTCGAGAAGCAGCAAGGCGGGTTGTGCCATGAGCGCGCGGCCGATGGCAAGCATCTGCTGCTCCCCTCCGGACAGGGTGCCGCCCATCTGGGAGCGCCGCTCCCGCAAGACCGGGAAAAGCTCGTAAGCCCTCTCCTCACCTGCCTTTATGCCGTCCTTGTCCTTGCGCAGATAGGCCCCCATGAGCAGATTCTCGCGCACGGTCAGGCGGGGAAAGATCATACGCCCCTCGGGAACCTGGGTGATGCCCCGGGCCACGATTTTTTCCGTGGTGAAGCGGGTGACGTCCTCGTCCAGAAAGGTCACGGTCCCCTGCCTTGGCGGGGTGACGCCGCTTATGCTCATGAGCGTGGTGGTCTTGCCTGCGCCGTTGGCCCCGATCAGGCACACAATCTCGCCTTTCTCCACGCGCAGGCTGACGCCTTTTAAGGCATGGATGTTGCCGTAGTAGGTATGGATGTCACGAAGCTCAAGCATGGGCGGCGCCCTTTCCGAGATAGGCCTCGATGACCTCGGGGTTTTCCCGGATGGCGGCGGGCGTCCCCTCGGCGATCTTGACCCCGTGGTCCAGGACCACCAGATGTTCGCAGATGCGCATGACCAGCTTCATGTCGTGCTCGATAAGGACCACGGTCACGTCTTTTTTCAGGATGGCGTAAATGAGGTCCACCAGGGATTCGGTTTCCTTGGGGTTCATGCCTGCGGCCGGTTCGTCGAGCAAGAGGAGCTTGGGGTCCGTGGCCAGGGCCCGGGCGATCTCCAGGCGGCGCTGGTCGCCGTAGGACAGGCTTGAGGCGGATTGCAGGGCGAACGCCCCCAGCCCCACGAAGTCGAGCCAGCCCATGGCGTCGTCGATGATCCGCCTCTCCTCGGCGCGCTGGGCTCGTGTGCGCAGGACCGCTCCGAAAAAATTGGAGGAGGTGCGGCAGTGGCGGCCGATGCGCACGTTGTCCAGAACCGTCAGCGACAAAAAGAGCCGGATGTTCTGAAAGGTGCGGGCCACGCCCAGGGCGGTCATCTTTTCGGGCTTGAGCCCCTGCACGGGATTGTCCCTGCCGTCGGGCCGAAACACGATGGCCCCTTCCGTGGGTTTGTACAGCCCGGCCACGCAATTGAACATGGTGGTCTTTCCGGCCCCGTTTGGGCCGATAAGCCCCAGGATCCGGCCCCGGGCCACATCGAAACTGACGTCGCTTAGGGCCATGAGCCCCCCGAACTTCTTGCTGACGCCGTCCACCCGCAAAATCGCTTCCATAATGCGTTATCCGGTCTTGCGCGCCGCAAGGGTGCGGCGCAGGTCCATGATGAGGGGGCTCGTCAGGGTGCTTTCGGCCACGGCGGTGAAAAAGCCGCCCGGCCGGAAACGCATGATAAGGACCATGATCAGCCCGTATACCAGAAAGCGGGTCTCGGCCGGAAGGCCGAGACTGGGCAGGGCCACCCGCAGCACCTCGCCCAGGGAAATCAGCACCACCGCGCCGATGAGCGCCCCGCGTATGTTGCCCAGGCCGCCCAGGACCACCATGCACAGGACCAGGAAGGATTCCCAGAACTTGAACATGTCCGGGGACAGAAAAAGCGTCCAGCGGGCGTAGAAGCATCCGGCCAGGGCCCCGATGCCCGTGGACACGGCGAAGGCGATGACCTTGTAGGCGAAAAGGTTCACCCCGGTGGAGGCGGCGGCCATAGGGTCTTCGCGGATGGCCAGCCAGGCCCGTCCCAGGCGCGAGTCCTCCACCCGGCGAAGGACCACGTAGACCGCGAACACCATGACCATGCCCAGGTAATAATACGGCTCCTCGCCGGAAAAGACATACCGCCAGTCCCACTCGGGATTGAGAAGCTTTGAGAGCCAGGACAGGTCGAGCGACACCGGGGCGATGCCCGGCAGCCCTAGGGGGCCGCGCGTCAGCCAGATCTCGTTGGTCAGGAAAAGGACCACCAGTTCCGAGAACCCGAAGGTCACGATGGCGAAATAGTCCCCCACCAGCCGCAGGGTGGGCGCCCCCAAAATGATGCCCCACAGGGCTCCGTTGAGCACGGCCAGGGGCACGATGACCCAGAACGACAGGTCGTAGTTGAGGGTCAAAAGCCCGGCGGTATAGGCCCCGATGCCGTAAAAGCCCACGTACCCCAGGTCCAAAAGGCCGCAGAAGCCGGGCAGGATGTTAAGTCCCATGGCCAGAACCCCGTAGACCATGACCAGGACGATGACGTGCAGCACGTAGACGTCGCTGACCGGGGTCAGGGGATAGGCCAGGGCCGCCGCCAGAAGCAGGTATTTCAATGGTCCAAGGAGTGCCGTGACGCCGCGCATAGGTGGAAACCGGGGTGAAAGGGTGTCGGAATGGTCCGGCCGGGCCGGATCAGGCCTTTTCCGTGACGGCCCGTCCCAAAAGGCCGGAGGGTCGCAAAATAATGACCAGGATCATGATGGCGTAGGCCACGCCGTCGCGGTAGGGGGAGGACACGTATCCGGCCCCCAGCGTCTCGGCGATGCCCAACACCACCCCGCCGAACATGGCCCCGGGCACGGAGCCGATGCCGCCCAGAACCGCTGCGGCGAAGGCCTTGACCCCGGCGTTGTAGCCCATGGTGGGGTACATGGTGTTGTAGAACATGGAGACCATGATTCCGGCCATGGCCCCAAGCCCCGAGCCCAGGGCGAAGGTGAAGGCGATGACCCGGTTGACGTTTATGCCCATCAGCGAGGCGCACACCCGGTTCTGGGCCAGGGCCCGCATGGCCGTGCCGGTCCTGGTCTTGGTGATGATCAAATTGAGAAGGATCATGAGCGAAACGGCCACGATATAGATGGTCATCTGCATCCAGGAGATGTTCACGTCGCCAAACGACAGGGCCGTCACCTTGAAAAAGGCGGGCAGGGCCTCCTTGACGAAGGGCAGGGGACGGCTGCCCCAGATGATCATGGCCAGGTTCTGGAGAAAGATGGACATGCCGATGGCGGTGATCAAGGCCGCCAGCCGGGGGGCGTTGCGAAGCGGCCGGTAGGCCACCACGTCCAGGAGCACGCCCATGAGCGCGCAACAGGCCATGGACAAAAGAACGGCCACGACCAGCGGCGCCCCGAACACGGTGAGAAAGGTCATGCACAAAAACGCGCCGAACATGTACACCTCGCCATGGGCGAAGTTGATGAGTTCGATGACGCCGTAGACCATGGTGTAGCCCACGGCGATCAGCGCGTAGATGAGCCCCAGGGTGAGTCCGTTGACCAGTTGTTGTTCGAGCAAGGCCGACTCCCGCCGCGTTCGCCGCCCCTGTCGAGGCGGCCATTGTGAATGATGTTCCCAGCCGGTGTCCGGGCCCGCAACGGGGCCCGGCTTGTAACGAAACAGGCTGGAGGATGTCCAGCCTGTTTCGTGTTCGCGTGCGTGTGCGCTGCCCTAGTCCATCTGCTTGGGGGCCGGGACGAAGGCGTTGCCCTTGACCGTCTTGACATAGGCGGGCTTTAAGCAGTCGCCGTTTTGGTCGAAGTAGTTGACGCCGGTGATGCCCTTGTAGCCCTTGTCGGCGGTATTGATTCCGGCCAGGTAGTCGCGGATCTTGGCCCGGTCGGCGCCGACCTTGGCGATGGCGTCGGCCAGCATCCCGGTGGCGTCGTAGGCGTTGGCGCTCATCCAGTCCACGTCGCGGCCGAAGCGGGTCTTGAAGGTCTCGATGAACTTTTTGGCGTCGGGACCGGCGGTTTCGGCCAGAAAGGGAGCGGTCAGGTACAGGCCGTCGGCGGCGTCGCCGGCCAGCTTGATATAGTCGGCGTTGTCGAAGCCGTCGGCCCCGAACTTGGGCACGTCCAGGCCGATCTTTTTGGCCTGGTCCACGATGAGCGCGCCTTCGGGATAGTATCCGGCGATAAAAAGGGCCTCGGGGGCGCCGCCCTTCATCTTGGTCAACTGCGGGTTGAAGTCCTGGGCGCCCTTCATGTAGGCCTCTTCGCCCACGATGGTCAGGCCGAGGGTCTTGGCCTCTTTCACAAAGGCGTCCTTGAGGCCGATGCCGTAGTCGTTGTTCTCATAGAACACGGCGATTTTCTTCAGGCCCATGACCTTTTGCACGTACTGGGCCAGAAACTTGCCCTGGAAGTCGTCGCGGTAGACGTTGCGGAAGGACCAGACATTGCCCTTGGCGTCCTTGTTCTTGTCGGTGATGGTGACGCTGGTGGCCGTGGGGGAGATGGCTGCGATGCCCTCGCGCACGTAGGTGGGCAGGGCGGCCAGATGGGCCGAGGAGCACAGGTGCCCGACGATGCCCACGATGGCCTTGTCGTTGGCGATCTTGGTGGACACGGTGGCCGCCTCGCGCGGCTCGCACTGCTCGTCCAGGTACACGGCCTCGACTTTCTTGCCGCCTATGCCGCCTGCGGCGTTGATCTCTTCCACCTTGAGCGTCACGCCGGCCTTGACGTTCTCGCCGAATCCGGCGGCGCTGCCGGTGTAGGGAGAGGGCACGGCAATCTTGATCACGTCGTCGGCCAGAGCCGGGACGGCGGCCAGCAACAGCCCCATCAGGCAGGCGGTTCCCAAAAATTTCAGACCTTTGCCGAGCATGTCTTCCTCCTTGCGAAAATGGGTTTGGCGTCGTTAGCCCCCGCAGGGGCGGAAACAGGCATTTTCCCGGGGAGATGGGGCCATCCGGGCGGGCTCCCCGTGCCGCCATGAATTCACCAAAACGTCACAAAAAGCAATGCCAAAGCGCCCGGCGACCGGCCGCGCCGCGCTACTTGGCCGGTTTGTCCCCGGCCTCGGGCGGGCTTTCCAACTCGCTTTTGGCCTGGGACTTGGTCCGCTCGTCGGCCGCCGGGGAGTCCATGACCGCCCGCAACTGCTCGGCGGCCTTGTCCATGTCCCCCAGGGCATACTTGTACAAGAGCCCCAGATTGAACCGGGCCCGGAAGTCCGCTTCGTTTTTGGCCAGGATGGCCTCGAAGGCGGCCTTGGCCTCTTCGGCCTTGCCGGTGTTGTACAGGGCGATGCCCTTGTCGTTTAAAATCTGCGGATTGTCCGGATCAAGTCCTGCGGCCTTGTCCAGAAAGATCAGGGCCCGGTCGTAGGCCCCCATCATCATGAACCGCTCGGCCAGTTCCAGTTGCACGGCCGGATTGTCCGGCTCTTCTTTTTGGCGCTGCATGAGCTCCATGATTTCCTTCATGGGGCCGCTGTCGGCCATGCCGCCCATGCCCTGGGGCATGGCGGGCGTATCCGTGCGCACCACCCGGGAGGGATTCTCGGCCCGGTACAGAAACGAGGACACGAACATGGCCACCAGGGCCAGCCCCATCAGGGCGGCCACGCTGCGGCCGATCAGGGCGTTTTTGCCGTCGTCCTGCGCGGTATTGTCAGGGATTGTCGTCACGCATGATCTCCAGACGTTTGAGGCGTTTTTGCAGCCGGGCCTGGACCCGGGACAGATACAGCAGGTAACCGCCGACCCCGATCCACACCAGGGCGTTGGCCACAAACAGATAGGTTTCTTTTTCCATAGTCGGGTTGGCCTCAGGCCATGCTATCAAGGGTTTTGGCGGCCATTTCGGCCTCGGCGTCCGAGAGGGACAGACGCAGGCGCACCAGGGTCACGGACAACAGCCCGAAGGCCACGACCCCGGCCAGAAGCGTCGCCAGCATTTCGGGTTCCAGCCCGCCGCCCTGGGCTCCCAGCACCGCCGGATGGATGCTGCGCCAATACCGGGCGGACACGAACACCAGGGGAACGTCCAAAAAGGCCGCCACCCCGAGCACGGCGCACACCAGCCGCCTACGCCCAGGGCCCATGTCCGAGGCCCGCAGGACCAGGTAGGCGGCGTAGACGAACCACATGACCAGCGTGGTGGTGAGCCGGGGATCCCAGGTCCACCAGACGTTCCAGATGGGCCGGGCCCACATCATGCCGGTCAGAAGGGCCAGTCCGCTCAACACCACGCCCAACTCGGCGCAGGCCCCGGCCAGCCGGTCCCATTTGGGGTCGCGGCGCAAAAGGTAGAGGACCGAGGCCACGAACACCACGGCGAAGGCGACCATGGACCACCCGGCCATGGGCATGTGCATGTAGAAAATTTTTTGGACCACGCCCATGCTGGCCTCCACCGGGGCGTAGAACCAGATGAGGTACTGGGCGGCCGCAAAGGCCAGGATGGTGGCGAGGCTTAAGATGGTCATGGGTGATCCGGGGTTTGATTGGCGGCTGCTCTCGGGCCATGCAACAAGCTGTTGTGAGTACCGCGAAAACGGCGGAAAAACAATCGCCGCCCTAGTCCTCGCCGCTGTACAGCGACGGGAAAAGGGCCAGGGCCGCCGCCGTGAACACCGCGTCGAAGGCCAGAACCATGCCCAGCCACAGCCCCGTGTCGGCGGGCTCGCCCGAGAGCACCCCCTCGGTAAGCCGGATGGCGGCCAGAAGAAGCGGCGTGAGCAGCGGGAAAAGCACCACGGTCAAAAGCGATTCCCGGGCCCCGCGACCGGCGGAGATGGCCCCCAGAAGCGACCCCAGGGCGACGATCCCCCAGTCGGCGGCCAGGATGAACACAAGCCCCGACACAAGCGATCCGGCCGGGCGCTGCCCCAAAAAGGCCACCACCGCCGGGGCGAACACCGCCTGGCAACTGAGAAGAAGCGCCATCCCGGCCGCCGCCTTGCCCAGCCACACGGCCTGAACCGGCGCGGGCGACAGCAAAAGCCCGTCCCGGCAGCCCCCTTCCTCCAGGGAATACAGGGTGTTGAACACCAACACCTGCCCGAAGGCCGTGGCCAGCCAGAACACGGCTGCGGCCGAAAGCGGCGGAAAAAGCTCCCCGGGATCGCGCGACAGGCTGAAAATAAAGATCAGGATGAGCCCCAAAAGCACGGTCTGGGCCGGTCCCTGGGCCCCGGCCAAGGACAGCCGCAGATCCTTGGCGGCCACGGCCGCCGCCCGGCTCAGCATGCCCCCTCCGCGCAAAACGCCCCGGCGTCGAAGTCCCGGGCAGGACCGCAAAAAACCGCCCGTGTCCCGGCCAGATGCAGCACCCGGTCGGCCAGGGGCAGATCCCCGGCCACGTCATGGCTGACCATGACCACCCCGGCCCCGGCCGACCGCAACGCCGCGATCTCCCGGCGAAGCAGCGCCGCCGAGGCCGCATCCAGGCCCGAGGCCGGTTCGTCCAAAAACAAAAGTCTGGGGTTCTGGGCGAACACCCGGGCCAGATCCAGCCGCTGGGTCATGCCCCGGGAGAACACCCCGGCCGGTTCGTCGGCGAAATCCGCCAGCCCCACCCGCGCAAGAAGGGCCACCCGCGCCTGCCGGTCCAGGTTTCGGCCATGCATCCGGGACCAGAAGGCCAGGTTGGCCTCGGCCGTGAGCTTGGGATAGACAAAGGGGCGATGCCCCAAAAAGGCCGCCTGTCCCGGCTCGGCAAAGTGCTCCACCTGCCCCGGTTCGGGCCGGGCCAGCCCGGCCATGATGCGCAGGAGCGTGGACTTGCCTGCGCCGTTTTTCCCCACCACCAGCAGCACCTCGGCGGCCCGGACCTCGGCCTCGACGCCGCGCAGGACCGGGCGCTCCCCGTAAAACTTGCCCACCTTGCCAAGCCGCACAAGCACCGTCGGCCCGGGTATGGACGCAGGCATGGCCATGGACCGCCTAGGCCTCCCCGTCCCCGCCGCCCGGACGCGACCGGAAGCGCGTAAGGCCCACGAATCCGGCCAGACACATGATGGCCCCGCCGATCCATATCCAGTTGACCAGGGGATTGACGCTGATTTTCACGCTGATGGATTTTTGCTCGGTGAAGCTCAAAAGCACGGCGTAGAGTTCGTCGCCCAGAGAAAAGACCGTGGACACCTCGGCAAAGGGCTGCTCGAAGCCGCGATAGATACGCCGCTCAGGCGTCAGTTCGGACACCGGGCGACCGTCCTTCTCCACGGCGATCACGGCCCGGGCCACGCTTACGGCCTCGCCCTCGGTGATGGTCATGTCCTGGTAGACCAAGCGGTAGCCGCCCACCTTCATGTCCGCCCCCGGGGCCAGGATGGCCTCCTTGGAGCTCTGGTAGGGTCCGGACACGGCCACGCCCAGAAACAACAGCGCCGTCCCGGCATGGACCAGATAGCCGCACAGCCCGCCCTTGGCGCTGCGCGCAGCCCGGTCGCGCACAAAAAGGAGCCCGATCCCGGCCAGGGCCCCGATGGCCCCCACGGCCGCGGCCAGGGCCACGGGATGGGTCATGCCCGAAACGTACAGGGCCACGCCCACGGCCAGGGAAAACGCCCCCAGGCCCACGGCCGCGCCACGGTCGCGCACCCCATCCTTCCAGGACAGCCAGGGACAGACGATCAGCAAAAGGGCCACCGCCGCGAACAAGGGGTTGCAGGCCCGGTTGTAGAATCCGGCGTCCAGACCCACGGACTTGGCGCTCCACAGGGTGCTGATGACCGGCCACATGGTGCCCAGGATGACCACCAGGGACAGGGCCGTAAAAAGCCAGGCCAGGACCACCAGCGCCCCGGGCAGGCTCACCAGGCCCGGCAGGGGCCGGGCTTCGCGCTCCGGGTCGCCGCCCAGGCGCAAGGCGGCCACGGTCAGGGCCAGGCCGAAGAGAATGAAGACCAGAAGGGGCCGGGACACGCCGCCCTCGCCGAAGGCGTGCAGGGACTCCACCACGCCGCTGCGCACCAGATAGGTGGCGAAGATGCTGGACAGAAACGTCAGACTGACGAGCAGGACGTTGGTTTTTAAAAGCGCCCCCCGGCGGCGCTGCACCACGGCGGTGTGGATGAAGGCCGTGCCCATGAGCCAGGGGATCAGCGAGGCGTTTTCCACGGGATCCCAGGCCCAGTAACCGCCCCAGCCCAACTCCATGTATGACCACCAGCCGCCCAGGACGATGCCCGAGGTCAGAAAGATCCAGGCCAGCAGGATGTAGTTGCGCCCGGCCCGCAACCAGGAAATCCTCTCCCCGGACAGCCATGCGGCCAGGGCCAGACAGCAGGGCACGGTGAATCCGGCATAGCCCAGGAATAAAAGCGGCGGATGAAAGATCATGCCCGGGTTGCGCAGGAGGGGATTTAAGCCCCGGCCCTCATGGGGCGGCGGGACAAGCTCCATGAAGGGGGTGCTCGGGCCGGTCAGAAGCAACAGGAAAAAGGCCTCCACGCCCAGGTAAAAGAGCCAGAAAAGCCGTTTGGTCTGCGGCGCAAGGGCCCGGTAGGCCGCCGTGTTGGCGAAAAGCGACCCGAAAAGGCCCAAAGTGAGCATCCAAAACAGAAGCGACCCGGCCTGCCCGGCCCAGAAGGCGGTGACCGTGTAAAAAAGCGGCAAAAACGTATCCGAGTATTCGGCCACATACTGGAAGGAGAAATCCCTTTTCCACAAGGCGATGACCAACACGGCCGAGGCCACGGTGGTCAAAACGAAAACTCCCGACTGGGCGCGTTCGTACCACAGCACGCCGTCGGTTTCACCGCGCCAGGTCTTCATGGCGGCCACGATCGCCGCGAAGAGGGATACCAGCAGGGACGCCATAAGGGCCCAATAGGCCACGAAATGCATGGATGCTCCTTTGTTGGATCAAAAAAAGGCCAAAAAACCTGAGGGGGCGCATGGCGGCTACAAAAACGGGGCGTGTGGCCCGTCGCCGCACACGCCCCCGTCCCTCTCGCCGAAACTCCTGTCGCGTCCTCGAACTTGGCGTACCTGATTAATTAAAAACAACTCTTTGGAAGAATTCTTTTTTTCTTAAAAATACTGGAGTATTTTTAAGGGACGCAACACTCGTCGCCGTTTGTCCGGAAGCGAAACCTCAACCGATCTTCTCCCGGTTCTGCTTCTCGTACTTGGACGGACACTTGGTCATCAGCGAATTGGCCCCGAAGACGCCGGAGGCGGAATCGAAACCGCCTTCCACGATGACCTCGGCCCCGGGCTTGAAGGTGTCGGGCACCGCGCCCTTGTAGTCCACCCACAGGGTCTTGGCGGTGTTGTCCTTGTCCTCAAGCCTGAAGGTGACCCCCAGGCCGCCCTGGGGGGAGGTCAGGCCCTCGGCGGCCACGGTGCCGAACAGGCGCACCTTGTGGAGCTTGCCCGGCTCCATGGCCATGGCCTCGGAGACGTTCAGGAAATAGGAGCTGTTTTCGCCAAGCCCGGAGACGACAAGATATCCCAGCCCCCCCAGAAAAAGGATCAGGGCCGCCGCGTAAATGCCTTTGGAGCCGTTTTTTTTCATGGTCGCCCTCACGGTTCGCGTGGAGGTTCGTCGGGATCGCCCGGCACGGACATCTGCGTGAGCAACTGGCTGCGCCGCGTCCGGGCCAATTCCCTCATATCAGTCACCTGATCGGTCTCGTCAACGATTTCCTTGCCCAAAATCTCTTCCAGCACGTCTTCCAGGCTGACCACGCCGCTGACGCCGCCGTATTCGTCGAGCACCACGAAAAGATGGGTCCGCGACTCCAAAAACTTCACCAGAAGCCGGTCCAGGGTCATGGTTTCGAGCACGAACCGCACCGGCTTCATGAGCTGGGCCATGGTCAGGTCGTCCTGGTCGTTGGCCAGGGCCTCCAACACCTGTCGGCGGTAGACGATGCCCACCATGTCTTCCGGGTCGTCCGCGTCGTGGACCGGGATGCGGCTGTGGGGCCAGAACGTCCCCTTGGCCATGCCGGTGGTCATGGTGGCGGACAGAGAAAAGACCACGGTGCGCGGGGTCATGATGTCGCTGACGGTCTTGTCGTCCAGCGACAGGATGTTTTTGATGGACAACTCTTCGTAAGGCTTAATCACCCCTTCCTTGCGGGTCAAGCTGACCACGGCCCGCAGATCCTCCTCGGTGGACACCGGCCCCTTGCGCTTGGGGCGCACCATGCGGGCCATGATCCCGCCCACCCAGATCAGCGGCGTCAGGGCCACGATCATGACCTGGATGGGCACGGCCAGATACAGGGCCAGTCGCCGATGATAGGCCACGCCGACGGTCTTGGGGATGATCTCCCCCAGGGCCAGGATCAAAAGGGTGAACCCGGCGGTGAATATCCATACCTGTTCCGGTTCGAACACGGCGGCTGCTGCTGCCCCGGCCACGGCGGCCCCGGCCGTGTTGGCCACGGTATTGAGGGTCAGGATGGCGGTGATGGGCTTTTCCACGTTGGAACGCAGATAGTACAGGTGCTCCCCGGCCTTTTTTCCGTCCTTGCGCAGCTTTTCGATGAAGCTCCAGGGCACGGAATAGAGCATGGCCTCGCTGAGCGAGCAAAAGGCGGACACCAGCACGGCGAAAGTCACGGCGATGATGAGGGTCAGCATGGGGGTAGGGCCGCGACGGCGCAACGGCGCGTCCGGACACCGGGCGTTTGGAAAAACCTGGGGCGCACAGGGAAGGTTGCGGTCTGGCGAAACGGGTCGTGTTCCATTAGGGTAATGCGCTCCGGGCGGTTGCCGCCCCAAAAACGCATTTGTCCTTCTTATGTATTTTTCTTCCGCCTGTAAAGGAGCCTTCATGCGACCGCTGTATTTTGATCACAACGCCACCACTCCCGTGGCCCCCCGGGTCTTTGCGACCATGCGGCCCTTGTTCGAGAGCCATTTCGGCAACCCCGGCAGCGCCCATATCTGGGGCCTTCAGGCCAAAAAGGCCGTGGACGCGGCCCGCGCCCGCGTCGCGGCCCTGATCGGCGCGGCGCCTGAGGAGATCGTCTTCACCGGCTGCGCCACGGAGAGCAACAACACCGTGCTCTTCGGCCATTTCCCGGACCGATCCGGACACCTGGCGGTCTCGGCCGTGGAGCATCCCTCGGTCCTGGCCCCGGCCCGGGCCCTTTCGGCCGCAGGCGTCACGGTCAGCGTCATCCCGGCCAGGCCGGACGGCGTGGTCTCCCCGTCCGACGCCGCCGACCGCATCCTGCCCCAGACGCGGCTTGTCAGCGTCATGCTGGCCAACAACGAAACCGGGGTCATCCAGCCCGTGGCCGATATCGCGGCCCTGGCCCATGCCGCAGGCGCGGGCATGCATGTGGACGCCTCCCAGGCCGTGGGCAAGATCCCGGTGAACGTGGACGCGCTTGGCGCGGACTTTCTGACCATCGCCGGACACAAGCTCTACGCCCCGAAAGGGGTGGGCGCGCTCTACGTGCGAAAAGGCATGGAGCTCCCGCCGCTTCTTCTGGGCGGCGGCCAGGAGGGGGGGCTGCGTTCGGGCACGGAAAACGTGGCCTTGATCGCGGGCCTCGGCGAGGCCTGCGCCATGGCCGCCGAAGACGTGGCCCGCGAGGCGGCCCGGCAGGAGCAGATTCGCGACGCCGTGGAGGCCGGGCTCCTCGGGCTTGGATACGACGCCATGCTTCACGGGGAGGGCGCGTCCAGGCTGCCCAACACCACGTTTCTCGGCTTTGCGGGATTTCGGGCCGTGGACATCCTGTCGGAATGCGTGACCGAGGACATCGGCTGCGGGGCCGGGGCGGCCTGCCACGGCGCGGACACTTCGATCTCCCCGGTGCTGGCGGCCATGGGCGTTGACCGGACCTTTGCTGAGGGAACCATCCGGCTGTCGCTTGGACGGTCCACCACCCTGGGCGACGGCATGGAGCTTGTGGAGCGGCTGGGGGGGATACTTCGCCGCCTGTCCCGGTGACGCCGACACGGACATTCATTGGGGCCGTCTTTGGGGCATTCTTTGGGACCGACTGCGGGACTGTCGGCGGGGCCGCCTTCGGAGCTGATTGCGGGACAGTCGGCGGGGCGGCCTTACCCGTCCGCCTCCCCTACTGCGCCTCGTCGTCCCACCGGGCGTACGGGGGCCTGACGCCGTAGGGCCGCAGCCCGGGCAGGACGGTCTCCGGGGCGCCCTCGCAGGCGATGACCCCCTCGTGCAGCACCAGGACATGGTCGGCCAGGTCGGCCAGGGGGTCGAGTTCGTGGGCGGCGGCCACCTGGGTCAGCCCGGCGGCGGCGTTTTGGCGCAGGATGCGGCGCATTTCCAGAACGCCCGGATAGTCGAGGTTGCTTAAGGGCTCGTCGAGCAAAAGCACCTGCGGCGGCCCTTCGTCCGGCGCGTGGACCAGGGCGGCGGCCAGGCACAGCTTGCGGCGCTGGCCAAAAGACAGGGTATGCACCGGCGCGTCCCACAAGGCCAAAAGCCCCATGCGCCGGGCGGCGTTTTGGGCCACGTCCAGGAACCGGGGGTCGCGGGGGTCGCCGGAAAGCGTCAGGTCTTCGCCCACGGTCGCGCCGAGGATCTGCATGTCCGGGTCTTGGAGCACCAGGCGCACGGCGCGCCGGATGCCGTCCTCGTCCCCGGGGGAGACGCGCCCCCCCACGCGCACGGTCCCGGCGTCTGGGGTGAGAATGCCCGCCACAAGGGCCAGAAGCGTGGATTTGCCCGCCCCGTTTCGCCCGGCCAGGATGGTCAGCGCCTTGCCTGGCGCGCACCCGGTGGCCCCGCGCAGGACCGGACGGTTTTTTTCATGGGCAAAAAAAAGGTCCGTGAAGGCGATCACGCCGGAAGCAGCCTTTTGGCGCGCAGATGCCGGTAACAGGCGATGGCCAGGGCCATCTTGACGAGATCGGAGGGAATAAACGGCACAAAGCCCACGGCGGCGGCCCTGGCCAGGTCGGTGTTCATGACCGCGGTCAGACGCACGACGCCCGGGGTGAAAAGGACCACCGAGCCCAGCAGACCGAAGGCGATGCCGCGCAGCCAGGGCAGCTCCCCGGGCTGGCCGTCCGCCCCCCGGCGCGGGGCCAGGCCGTAGACGGCGGCCTGGAGCACGAACCCCAGCAAAAACCCGCCGGTCGGCCCCAGCAGATGGGCGAAACCCGAGGAGCCCTTGGAGAAGACCGGCAGCCCCAGCACCCCGGCGGCGATGTACAGCAAGACCGCCACGGGGCCGCGCACGGGCCCCAGGATCAGGCCGCAGAGCATGATGAAAAAGGTCTGGAGGGAAAAGGGCACCGGGCCGATGGGAAACTGGATGTGCGCGCCCACGGCCGTGAGCGCGGCCAGCACGGCGGTCCACACCAGACGGTTGACGGAGGCGACGGAGGCGCTTTGCATGGGTTAAGTCCTTGGCGGCGGATTGGAGTGGACGGCACAGCCACGGCGGCCCCGCAACAACGCGGGGGCTCTCCGGACAGCCCCTTTCCCGGGGCGCGACAGCGGCCCAGGCCGCCCCGCTCCGGCAAAGCTTTGCCGCGCCGCCGGGCGAATCGGCGGAAAGGCCGGTCTAGGCTCCCACCCGGAAGGGATTGAAGTCCGTGTGGCGGTCGTAGTAGTCTTCGTTCTCGGAACGCTTGAGGAAGCCCACGATGGCGTAGGTGGCCGGGGTGAAGGCGATCTCCACCAGGGTCTTGAACACGAAGTTGGAGGCGATGAGCGTGCCAACGAGCTCAAGCGGCAACACGCCCGTAAAGGCCACGGCCACGAAGACCACCGTGTCCACCACCTGGCCGAAAAGCGTGGAGCCGATGGTGCGCATCCACAGGAAGCGGCCCTCGGTTTTGACCTTGAGCTTGGCCAGGACGTAGGAATTGACGAATTCGCCGCAAAAATAGGCGGCCAGGCTGGCCAGGACGATGCGCGGGGTGAGCCCCAAAATGGCGTCGTAGGCCTCCTGGTGGGGCCAGTCCGCAGCCGGGGGCAGCGCGCCCACGAACATGAACACGGCGGCCATGACCAGGGTGGCCATAAAGCCCATCCAGATCACCCGGCGGGAGCGCGAATAGCCGTAGACCTCGGTGAGGATGTCGCCGAAGATGTAGCTTAAGGGAAACAGGATGGTGCCGCCGTCGAAGGTGAAGGGCCCCAGGTCCAGGATCTTGGAGGAGGCCACGTTGGAGATGAGAAGGACGCTGACGAAAAGGGCGGTGATGGCGTCCAGGTGCTTGTAGTGTCGCATGAAATCCTCGTTGCGTCGTGATGGTGGAACAGGGGTAGCTACAAGATTCGGACGGGGATGACAAGCCGGTCTGAAAAGCGCCTCCCGGCTACCGGGAAGGCAATAGTTTCAGGAGGTTGCGTGGCGGGAAAAAAGGTGATCCCCATCGGCCGGACCATGACCACCCGGCAGCGGCTGGTTGCGTCCGTGGGCCGGGTGCTGGCCCGGGAGGGCTTTCGGGGCTTCGGACTGGGCAAGGTGGCCCTGGAGGCCGGGGTGGACAGACGGGTGATCTCCCGGCATTTTGGGGGACTGGCGGAACTGGTGGCCGAGTTCGCCCGGTCCCCGGACTTCTGGCCGACCACGGCGGAGATCCGGGCGGGCATGGAGGCCGCCGGGCCCGGGGCCGGGGCTGGGGACAGCGCCGAGGGGCAGCTCGCCGCCTTTCATAAGGGATTTTTGCGGGCGCTTCTCAACCGCCCCCAGACGTTGGACATCCTGGCCTGGGAGACGATGGAGCGCACCAGCGTCTCCCGGATGCTGGAGCAGGCCCGGGTGCGGGTGGCCCTGGAATGCTTCGAAGGCCTGACCGGCGAGGCGCCCGACGCCCCGGGGCTGACGGGGATCGTGGCGGTCATGGGCGCCGCCGTGCTCTTTTTCGCCGTCCGGGCCCGCCTGGGCGGCCATTTCGGAGGGCTCGACCCCAACGATCCGGCCGATCTGGCCCGCATCGACACGGCCGTGGACGCCCTGGTCTGCGGCGTTTTTTCCAGACTGTAAACCGGCCGCAGACGCGGCGGGAGGCGCCATGAAACTTTTGGAAGGGAAAAAGGCCCTGGTGTTCGGCGTGGTCAACGAACGCAGCATCGCCTACGGCATCGCCAAGTGCTTTGTGGAGCACGGGGCCAGCCTGGGCCTAAGCTACGCGGCCGAGCCGATCTTAAAACGCATAACCCCGATTGCCCAGGAGCTTGGGGCGGATTTCGTCCTGCCCTGCAACGTCGCAAACGACGAGGAGATCGCCCGGGCAGCCGCGTTCGTGAAAGAAAAATGGGAGCATGTGGACATCCTGGTGCATTCCATCGCCTTTGCCCGGCGCGAGGATCTGGCCGGGCGGTTCATCGACACCAGCCGGGAGGGGTTCTCCATCGCACTCGACGTCTCGGCCTATTCCCTGGTGGCGCTGTGCCGGGCCTTCGAGACCCAGTTTTCAAACGCGGCCTCGGTCATCACCTTAAGCTATTACGGCGCAGGCAAGGTGGTGGCCAACTACAACGCCATGGGCGTGGCCAAGTCGGCGCTGGAGGCCAGCGTGCGCTATCTGGCCGTGGATCTGGGGTCGCGCGGGGTGCGGGTCAACGCCATCTCCGCCGGGCCGGTCAAGACCATGGCCGCCTCGGCCATCAGCGGCTTCAAGACCATCCTGGAGCGCATCGAGGAGAAATCGCCCATGCGGCGCAACATCACCATCGAGGACGTGGGCAAGTCCGCCCTGTACCTGGCCTCGGACCTGTCGTCTGGCACCACCGGGGACGTGGTGTTCGTGGATTCGGGCTACAACATCATGGGGGTGTAGCGTGGCTGGCGACGCAGGGACGCGCCGCGCCCCGCCTGGGCCTGCCCAGCCGGAGGCGCCGGACACGCCGGTCGCTCCGAAAACGGCAGCCGTGCCCGGCACGCCGGAAAGGCCGACCCTCCCCACGGACAGGGCCGGGATCGCGGCCCGTATTGCGGCCTGCGGCCTGGACTGCGGCCGCTGCCTGAGCCATCCGCACAGTCCCATCAGCCGCCATGCCCGGGGGCTTTTGGCCGAACTGGGCAGTTTCGCGGCCCGGGCGGCGTTTTTCGCGCGCCTGGACCCGGCTTTCGATCACTACGCAGCGTTTGAGGCGGTGGCGACGCGGTTCGCCGCCGCCGACTGTACGGGCTGCCGGTCGGGGAAGTGTCTCTTGGGGAACTGCGCCGTGCAGACCTGCGTGAAAGAGCGCGGCGTGGATTTTTGCTACGAGTGCGGGGAATTTCCCTGCCACCGCACCGGGTTTTCCGAGATGCTGCACGCCAGGTGGCTGGCCAACAACGAAAAGATGAGGGAACTGGGGCTTGCGGCGTATATGGCCTGGGTGGCGCGGCAGGCGAGGTACTAGGTCTCACCCTCCCCCCACGGCGGGGAAAATCCCCACCCGGCAGCCGTCGCGCACGGGCGCATCCAGGGCCGCCGCCACCCCGTCCACAAAGACGATCTTCACCTCGGCGGGCGCGACGCCAAGTGCGGCCAGCACGTCGGCCAGCGTGGCCCCGTCCGCGACCTCGTACCGATCCGCCCCGGCCGGGGTATGTTTCGTAAGCGTAGCGAAGCACTTGACGGAAATATGCATGCCTTCCCTCCTTATCCAAAGCGCGATCAAATGAAAAGCGGCCGGGAACCTCCGCGAAGGGGATTCCCGGCCGCCGCTAAACCGTCATCATGGGCGCGGCCTGCGGACATCTCCAGTCCGCTTCCTTCGCCCGTGGCGCTAGGACACCTTGGCGCCCTGAAGCTCGTCCGGGGTGAAATCCCAGGTGGTGTTGTGCGGGGCCAGGGGCTCGGCGAAGAACTCCGGCAACTGGTCGTGCTCCTTGGTGAACCCGGCCTTGGTGTTGAACGCGATCTCGTCTTTCAGGGTGTTCACGCCCAGGGCCAGGAAGTCCGCAGGACCGAACGGCTTTCCGGTCACGGCCGCGATCTGGTCGCTCATGACCTGCACCGCGTCCGCCGTATCCAGCACCGCAAAGGCCACGAACAGGCAGAAGCCCACGGCGTCGATGGCGGCTGTGGCGATCTGGAGGTTTTTGGACAGCTCCACCTGGCCGGCCTTGGTCATGGGGTTCACGTCGCCGCCGCACTTGAGGATGTTCTGGCACACGGCGTATCCGGCCGTATGGTCCGCGCCCATGGGCGTGGTGGCGTAGGTCACGCCGACGCCCTTGACCGAGCGCGGGTCGTAGGCCGGAAGGGCCTGGCCCTTGACCTCGGCCACCCGGGTCACCCCGAAGGCCTGCCCAGCGAACTTGGCCCCGTTGCCCATGATCCGGCCCAGCGAATCGGACGGGTCGCCCACCCGGTGCAGCAGCTCCAGGGCGGCCTTGCTGTCGCCCCAGGGGATGATCCCGCCGTCCATGGCCACGGCCACGGCGTTGCCCATGTCGATGGTGTCCAGGCCCAGGTCGTCGCAGGCGTGGTCCATGCGGGCGATGTCGTCGATGTCGCTCACGAGGCAGTTGGCCCCGAAGGCCCACACGGTCTCGTATTCCAGGCCCGAGGACAGATAACCGCCCTTTTCGTCCACAAAGGTCTGGGAGCACTGGATGACGCAGCCGGGATGACAGCCTTCCTTGGGCTTGCCGCCCCGGGCCTGCATGAGCTCCACCATCTTCTCGCCGCTGATGTCGGCGACCTGGTCGAAGCGGCCAAAACGGAAGTTCTTGGTGGGCAGGGCCCCGGCCTCGTTGATGATGTTGACCAGAATCGAGGTGCCGAAGCCCGGCAGGCCCTGGCTGGTCACCGGATGCGACCCCAGGATCTCCACCCAGCGCTTGTTGGCGGCCTTGAAGGCCTCCTTGTCGGCCACGGGCACCCCCGTCGCGCCGGTGTCGTCCACCACCACGGCCTTGATCTTTTTCGATCCCATGACCGCGCCCAACCCCCCGCGACCGGCCGCCCGGGCCGGACGGCCCTTGGGATCGGTGAACTGCACGGATGCCGCCAGGCGGCAGGTCTCCCCGGCTGGGCCGATGAGCATGACCGCCGCCCGGGAGCCGTAAGCGGCCAAAAGTTTTTCGGAAGTCGCATAGGTTCCCAGTCCGGCCAGTTCCGGGGCCTCCACGATGCTCACGCCGTCGGCCTTGACCACGACCACCACGGGCGCGGCGGAGTCCTCGGGCTTGTTCTCGAAGACCATGGCCTGGATGCCCAACTTGGCCATCTTCTGGGAGAACAGGCCGCCGGAGTTGCTCTCTTTGATGCCGCCGGTCAGCGGCGACTTGGCCCCAAGCGAGATGCGGCCCGAGTTGGCGGCGGCCGTGCCGGTGAGGATTCCGGCGGCGGCCACCAGCTTGTTGGACGCGCCCAGGGGATGGCTCAGGGCGGGAACCTCTTCGAGGATCAGGCGCGAGGTGAGCGCTCGGCCGCCCATCCCGGCGTATGCGCCCATGTCGCTGAAGGCGAAGGTCCGTTTTTTGGTGTCGATGCGAAGCAGTCTGCTCATGTGTGTTCCTCCTTGAGCCAGGCGCTGGGGATGCGGCCTGATCGTCATTCTGTTATGCGACGTCACTCTCAACACTATTTATGCCAAACAAGACATAAGCCAACATTGACACATTGCAATATTGACATAACAAACGCAATATGCATTGCATATAGCATGGCGTTCTGAGAAACAAAAGGGGGTTGTGCATGGATATGACAAACGAGGAGAGGACCATGAAGAATGTAGAAAGGGACGCCATTGTCGAGCTTACCCTCGATGAGCGCGGCATGGCCCGTTTTGTAAGCCTGCTTGCCGGGGGCGTGGGGGTGGGCGTGACCGGGCCGTGCGGCCTGGGCATGTTTCTAGGGGAGAACCTCGGACTCGAACCGGGCTACATCCGGGACCGGTTGCGGACGATCTTCGTCAACGGCCAACCCGTGGACGACATCGCCCACACCCTGCTCGCCCCAGGCGACGAACTGGCCCTGTCCGTGGCCATGCCCGGGTTGGTGGGCATCTGCATGCGCCTGGACAGCCCGTTTAAATCCTTCCGGGGAGACATCACCCACGGCCGGGCGGCCTCCCGCAGCCATTTAGGTGACCAGGCCGGGACGGTGACCGTAAAACTGTTCAACTTCATCGCCCGGGAGATCGGGCCCGGACTCCTGGCCCGGGGGGTCGCCATCGGCGGCGGGCGGCTGGTCCGGGCCGTTGCCGATGGGAAGGGCATCGTGTCCGCACGGTACGGCGACGCGGACTGCGGCGTGTCCGGGCTTACCGCACAACTTCAGGCCAGGCCGGATGCGGCGTATTTCGTGCGCGCGGCGCAAAACACCCCGTAATATTGAAAAAGAACAGGGAGGAGCTCTTGCCGGGGCCTTCGGTTTGGGCCATAACCGTGGTCAGGAGGGAGAAGGCACATGCCCGAATATCCCATCATCCTCGGCGTCTATTCCCTGGCCATGCAAACCGACCTGGGCGTCGGCGACACGGCCGGGAAACATCAATCCCTGACCTACTGGTACGCCCGGCAACTCGACGCCGAACGCTTCGAGGTGCAACCCCTCAATGTGCACCATGTGCCTTCCGGGGTGAAAAAGGAGCTGCCCGTCAAGGACTTCCTGACCCAGTACGTGCCCGAACCGCGATACTACAAGCTGCATACGGTTCCGGCCCTGGAGACGCTGGCCAAAAAACTCGAGCAGGGTGAACAAGCCTTTTCCCTGGGGAATCTGGACGAGGCCGAGCGGCAGTTCGTCAAGGCGCTGATGATCGACGATCTCAACGTCACGGCGACCTATGGCGTGGGCAAGGTGGCCTCGGAAAAAAAGGATTACGTGAAGCTCAAGAAGGTGCTGGGGACGCTTTTGCACCTGGACGAGGCCTTCTCCCGGGAATATCGGGAGCAGTTCAACAGTTTCGGCATCACCCTGCGCAAAAACAAGAACTACGACGAGGCCCTGGCCTTCTATGGCCGCGCCCTGGAACTCAGCGCCAACGACGACCATGTGCATTTCAACATGGCCCGGGCCTACTACGAGAAAAACACCGTGGACGCCTGCATCAAGCACCTCAACCTGGCCCTGTCCATCCGGCCCGATTTCGTCGAGGCCCGCAAATTTCTCGATTACGTCATGAAGCACATGGGGAGCGCCACGGCGTAAGCGGCGTCAGACCGTGGCGTACCCGGGGATGATATGCCGCCCGGGAAACGCCTCCATGCGCTTTTCGAACGCGGCGCCGCCCAAACGGCCTGTCTTTTTCAAAAAATCCGTCGCAACTTTCAGTCTCCCGAGGCCGCCGTCGGCTCCCGTTTCTGTAGCGGCCGGGCCGAGGGCACGAAGTAGCGTTCCGTGAACTCCTCCACCACAATGTTCGCCCGCTCCCGCTCGATGAGCTCCGTGTCGAAATAGCGCGGTTCCATCTCCGTCTGGGGATTCATCCAGGCATAGACCGCAAAGCGGAAATGCTCGGCCAGAAAAGGCAAAAGCTCCCAGAAAAAGGAATCGTGAAAAAACACCGCCCGGGGCAGCCCCTCCCCCACAGGCCCCGTTACCTCCGAGGCCACCAGGGGTTGGAAGTAGCCCGGATGGGTCGAGGCCGGATAGCTCGTGCCCCGGGCCCTGGCCCCGCCTGCGGCGTTGACGTACAGCACACGCGCCTCGGGGAGATAGTCCTGAAGTCCCAGCAAAAAGGCCAGATCGCCGGGGAGCCCGGCATATTCCACCGGCGTGTAATCCCCGGGCCCAAAAGGCCGGATGTTCGGGAAAAGCGGCATCACATGGCGCATGATCTCCCGGTAGGCGGCAAACGCGCCATGGGCGTTCCAGTGGCTGTCCATGGCGTAGAAGACCTGATGCTCTTTTTTCGCGGCGGCAAGGGCCGGGCGCAGATCCACCACATCCAGGGCGGCGTGGTCCGCCAGATAGCGCAGTAACTGGTCCAGGTGCGAGTCCTCCACCGGGCGGGTGAAGGCCTCGGGGAGCTTTTCGGGATAGACCGTGTTCTTGTTGGGGGCCACCACCACCAGATAGGCGATGCCCCGGGCCGCGCACCAGTCCCGGCGGGCGGTGAGCACCTCAAGCACCCGGCGCATCTTGGCCTCGGGAAGGGGCCGTGTGGTCCGGAAATCCTCAAGAATGTTGCGGTCGGGGCCGTCCTGGGACAAAAACAGCCACCTGTCCCGGCCCATGACCACGGGATTGTTGTCCTGGGAGGATTTGAGCAGAAAGGCGTTGACGTAGTTGTACCAGGTGATGAGCCGACCGCGCAGGCCGAAATGTTTTTCCAGATATCCGCCGCGCAAGGCGTTGAACACCCTCACCCAGTCTGCGGGCGCGGCGTCCAGGGGAGGCAGGCCCTCCATCCCCGATTCGGCCACGGCCGTGACTCGTCCCCGGCGCAACAGTTCGCTGGCCCCCGGCGCCAGGATCAACGCCGAAAAAATCACGATGGATAAAATCGTGGTCGCGAGCCGAACCCGCGAGGGAAAGATTGGCGCCAACATCACCACATCCTGTTGTTCAGCCTGCGGGCGGCCCAGCCGCAGCCGGGGGACACCCCCAGGCCAGGTCCGCCTCGTCCCGTATGGACGCAAGCTCCTGCAAAACCGCGTCCGGCGCCAGAAAGCGCAACGTCCGCCCGCCAAGCCAGCGCTCCCGCACCAGGGAGGCGCTGATGTCCAGGCGGGGTATCTCCAGACAAAAAAGCATGTGCCCGCCGGGCGTGGCCCAGGCCGCGCAGGCCGATACGCCCGGCGGCAGGGACCGGGCCGTGGCCCCAAGCCCGGCGCCCTCCCCGGCCAGATACGCGGCGATTTCATCGCCCCCCAGGCCCTCCCGGCCCAGCACCGCCAGATGGGCCAGCCGGGGCAGCTCGAACCCCCGCCTCCAGGTGGCCAGGTTGAGCAAGTCCCCTGTCCCCATGATGAAAAAAAGTTCCGCCCCGGGATTTTCGTCCCGGTACCGGGCCAGGGTGTCGTACGTATATGAGGGTCCGGGCCGTCGGGACTCCAGGTCGTTGACCGCAAAACCCGGCATGTCGGCCACGGCGGCCCGCAAAAGGCGCAGCCTGGCGGCGAAGCCGAGCATGGGGCTTTCCGGCTTGTGGGGCGGCCGGGCCGACGGCACGAAATCCACCCGGTCCAGCCCGAGCCCCTCGGCGGCCTCCAGCGCCGCCCGCAGATGGCCGCAATGCACCGGGTTGAAGCAGCCCCCGAAGATGCCGATGCGCCGTGGCGGCGACATTCCCTTCACGGTCAACGACGCCCCCTATCCCCGCACCTGTCCCTGGCCCAGGACCACGAACTTGGCCCCGGTCAGCTCCGTGACCCCCATGGGGCCGTAGGCGTGCAGTTTGGAGGTGCTGATGCCTATTTCGGCCCCAAGGCCCAATTCCCCGCCGTCGTTGAAGCGCGTGGAGCAGTTGACCCCGACCATGGAGGCGTCGGCCAGCCGCAAAAAGGCCATGGCCCGGTCATGGTTGGTGGTCAGGATGACCTCGGTGTGGTTCGAGCCGTACGCCGCGATGTGATCCAAGGCCTCGTCCATGGAGTCCACCACCTTCACGGCCAGGATCAGGTCGTGAAATTCGTGCCCGAAGTCCCCGGGGGCGGCGGCCACGGCCCCCTGGCCCAGAAGCGGCAGGCTGCGCGGGCAGGCCCGGAAGCTGACCCCGGCCCGGCCCAAGGCCTCGGCCGCCCGGGGCAGAAAGGAGGCCGCCCGGTCGGCATGCACCAACAGGCATTCCAGGGCGTTGCACACCCCGGGACGCTGGGCCTTGGCGTTGACAACCACGGCCAGGGCCTGGTCTTCGTCCGCCTCGGCGTCCAGGTAGGCGTGGCAGACGCCTTTGTAATGTTTGAGCACGGGCATGGTGGCCTGTTCGCTGACGGCCCGGATGAGCCCCTCGCCGCCCCGGGGGATCATGACATCGATATATTCATCGAGCTTGCACAGGGCGGCCACGGCGGCCCGGTCGGAGGTCTCCACCAGGCAGGCGGCGTCACCGGGCAGCCCGGCCTCGGCCAGGGCCTTTTGCATGACCCCGGCCAGGGCCATGTTGGAGGCCAGGGCCTCGGAACCGCCCTTTAAAATCACGGCGTTTCCGGCCTTCAGGCACAAGATGGCGGCGTCGATGGTGACGTTGGGACGCGATTCGTAGATCATGCACACCACGCCCAGGGGGATGCGCATGCGGCCCACGAGCAGGCCGTTTTCGCGTTTTTTCAGGGCGTCGATCCCGCCCACGGGGTCGGGCATGTCCGCCACCTCGCGGCAGGCCTTGGCCATGGCGGCCATGATCGCCGGAGTCAGGCGCAGCCGGTCCAGGCGCGGGGCGTCGAGCCCGGCGGCGGCGGCTTTTTCCAGATCCCGGGCGTTGGCCTCGTACACCCCGGCGGGTTCGGCGGCCAAAAGATCGGCCAACAGGTGCAAGGCCCGGGCCTTGACAGCCGGATCGGCTCCGGCCATGAGCCGGGAGGCGCGTTTGGCGCGTTTGGCCAAGTCAAGCATGGCTGCGGCGGCGTCCATGGAGTGTGTCCTCGCTTTTGTTCATGGTCGAAAACATTCCGTGGCTTGGCAACAACCGCAAAAAAAGTCAACGGGCGGCCAGGACTCGGAGGCCGGAAGGGGACGCGCCGCAAGTCCCAGGGCTTTTGACAGCCCGCCCGGTTTCTGCTTAAAAGTCTTGTTCTTTTGCATTTCGCACCACATCCCCATTTTGGAGGAATACCCATGGCCGATCAGACGAAAAAACCCGCCGCGCCGCACGCCGAGGACAAGGCCGCCCATGCGGCCGAAGACCACGGCCTTCTGGCCCGGCTTGTCCTTGCCTACTGGAAGCCCGCCGCCATCGCCGCCCTTGTGGCCCTGGCAGGGTCCGGAGGCATGGCCCTGTACGAAAAATACCAGGCCTCGCGCATCGCCGGGATCACCGAAAAAATCGGGAAGATCGCGGCCGAAAAAACGGGCCCGGATCGCCTGGCCGACCTCAAGGCCCTGCTGGCCGAGGCCCCCTCGGGGGCCAGGGAAGGCGTGCTCCTGGAGATGGCCAAGGCCGCCCAGGACGCAGGCGACCTGCCCGCTGCGGCCCTGGCCTGGGAGGATCTGTCCAAATCCTCCGACGGCGCGGTGCGCTCCCTGGCGGAACTGGGACAGGCGGCCATCCTGACCAAGACCGGGGACACGGCCAAGGCCTTGCAGATCCTGGAGAAAGCCCGGGGCACGGCCTCGAAGCCGTTTCTTTTGGCCATAGACCGCCAGATGGCGGTGACCGCCGAGGCCGCCGGCGACCTCAAGGCGGCGCTGACGGGATATGAGCGCATGAAGTCGGAAAGCTCCATGCAGAACATGTCGTACATCGATTCCAAGATCGAGGCCCTGCGGGCCAAGATCGAGGCGGGCGGACAAAAAAGCAACGGTTAGGCCACCGGGTTTTCCGGAACCCGACGGGAGTTTGCACACATGGGCAAGGAGCTTTTGGACCGGGAAGGCGGGGCGAGGCATTTTCTGCTCGGCAACGAGGCCATCGTCCGGGGGGCGCTTGAGGCAGGGGTGGACATGGTGACCTGTTATCCGGGAACCCCCTCCTCGGAGGTTCCGGACACCTTTTTTCGGCTCTCGCCGCAGGGGCCTTATCGTTTCGAATATTCCGTCAACGAGAAGGTGGCCCTGGAGGTCGGGGCCGGGGCCAGCCTGGCCGGGGCCAGGACGCTTGTGACCATGAAGCACGTGGGCGTCAACGTGGCCGCCGATCCCTTGCTGACCCTGGCCTACGTGGGGTCGCCCGGGGGATTCGTGCTGCTGTCGGCCGACGACCCGGGTTGCCATTCCTCGCAAAACGAACAGGACAACCGCTGGTACGCCCGTCTGGCCGGACTGCCCTGCATCGAGCCGGGCACGGCCCAGGAATGCAAGGACTTCACCCGGGCGGCCATGGAGCTGTCGCGACAGTTCGGCCATCCGGTCCTTGTGCGCACCACCACCCGGGTCAACCACGTGCGCGGTCCGGTGACCTTCGCGGCCCTGCCCGAAAAGACCCCTGCCGCGCCCTTCGTGAAAAACCCCTTCCGCTACGTGCCGCTTCCGGCCTCGGCCCGGGCCATGCGCCTGGCGCTTCTGGACAAGCTCGACGCCTTGGCCGCCGCGGCCGACGCCTCGCCCTTAAACACCGTCTCCGGCCAGGGGCGCGTGGGATTCGTGGCCTCGGGCATCTGCCGGGCCTACCTGCATGACGCGCTGTTCGAGACGGGGCTTGTCGGCAAGGTCAAGGTTCTGGACCTGGGCTTTTCCTCTCCGCTGCCGGCCAACCTCATCGCCGATTTCGCCGCCGGACTGGACACCCTGGTGGTTCTGGAAGAGGTCGATCCCATTGTGGAGAACGAGATCCGGGCCTTGTTCCAACGCAGGGGCCTGACGGCTGCGGTCGTGGGCAAGGGGGAACACCTGCCGCGCTTCGGCGAATATTCCCCGGAGATCGTGGAGGCGGCGGTGCGCGCCGTGTGCGGCCTGCCCGCGCGGGAAAAGTCCCTGTACGCCGTACCGGCCGACCTGCCCAAACGTCCGCCCAACATGTGCGCCGGGTGTCCGCATCGGGCCTCGTACCACGCCGTGCGCCAGGTCTTTGGGGACGAACCGGTCTATTCCTCGGACATCGGCTGCTACACCTTAGGGATCCAGCCGCCCCTGTCGGCCGCCGATTTTCTTTTTTGCATGGGCTCCTCGGTCAGCGCCGGAAGCGGCTTCGCCGCCGCCTCGGGTCGGCCCGTGGTGGCCTTCATCGGCGACTCAACCTTCTTCCATTCCGGCATCACCGGGCTTATCAACGCTGTGGCCAACAACCACGAGTTGCTCCTGGTGATCCTGGACAACCGCACCACGGGGATGACCGGGCACCAGCCGCATCCGGGCGTGGACCACACCATCTTCGGGGAGTTCTCCTCCAAGGTGGACCTGGCCGGGCTGGTGACGGCCTGCGGCGTGACGCCCGTGCGGGTCAATCCCTTCAACCACAAGGCCACGGTGGCGGCCCTGACGGAACTGAAGGGCCAGTCCGGGGTCCGGGTGCTCATCGCCGAGGCCCCCTGCCCCATCCACGCCCGCAAGGTCAAAATCGCGCGCAAGACCCCGCCCGCCCAAGTGGCTGGCGATCCCGGCAAGTGTCTGGCCTGCCGGGACGAACTGGCCTGTCCGGCCTTCTCCATGGTGGAGGGGGTCTTCGCCATCAATGCCGAGGCCTGTTCGGGCTGCATGTACTGCGTGCAGCTTTCCCCGGAAATCAAAGCCCGCAAGAAGGACGGATAAATGCAGCGCCATCGCATTTTTCTCACCGGCGTCGGCGGCCAGGGAACCCTCACCTCCACCCGCCTTCTGGCCCTGGCGGCCATGGACGCGGGGCTTGACGTGGTCTCGGGCGAGATCCACGGCATGGCCCAGCGCGGCGGCGTGGTGGAGTCCACGGTGCTTTTGGGCGGTTTCACAAGCCCCAAGATCAGCCCGGGGGAGGCCGACATCCTGCTCGGCTTCGAGTCCCTGGAGGCCCAGCGGGCCTTGTCCATGCTGCGCCAGGGCGGATTTGCGGCCGTCAGCACCGACCCCATCCCCCCCTTGAGTTCGGCCCTGGAGCGGGAACCCTATCCGCCCCTGGAGGCCATCAGCGCGCCCATCCGGGAGTGGGCCGGGGAGGCGATCTTCATCCCCTGCCACGCCCTTGGGGTCAAGGCGGGCAATCCGCAAAGCGCCAATACCGCGCTCTTGGGCGCGGCCTGCGCCGCCGGGGCCTTTCCCTTCGGCATGGAGGCCATGGAAGCGGCCATCAAAAAACATCTGCCGCCCAAGATCGTGGACGTCAACCTGGCCGCCTTGCGGCTGGGGGCGGACGCCCTCGGCCGTTGAGCGGAATCCGGGCGGGACATGAACGGACTCTCATCCTTTGAAAGCGGCTGGCCCATCTTCCTGACCACGCTCACGCGCATCATTCAGGAAACAGGCCCCAACATCCCCGTGCGTCAGGGGTTGGAAAACACCCTGGACATCCTGGTGGGCAACCTGGGATATCGCCGGGTGCATATCGAGTTGTTCGACCTGCCCCGAAAAAACACCAAAATCAGTTTGGACCGGGGCCGCGACCAGGGGATTTCCCACCTCTTCGGCCCCGGTCCCCTGGCCACGGGCCAGGTCATGGCCACCCGGCGCACCCTGGTCATCGGCGACGTCAAAGATCACCCCGACTTCATCGGACGCCCCCCAGAGGAGTTGGAAACCCTGTCGTTTTTGTGCGTGCCCATCCATGCCCCCAAACCCGTCCCCGCCAACCACCCGGGCCCTGCCGCCGCCGAGTCCCTGTCCCCGTCCGGCCCGGACGCCGCCCCGGGGCTGGCCGAGGCGTTCAGCCAGGACGACTCCTTCGGCCAGGAGCAGGGCGCCGTGCTGGGCACGCTCAGCGTGGACATCCCCAAGGCCCCGCCGGTCTTTCTGGAGGCCCACTGCGATTTTCTAAGCGTGGTGGCGACGCTGGTGGGCAGCCTGTCCATCCGGCTTCGCGACGAGCTCACCCGCCCCCGCCGCCGTCTGCCCCAGCCCCC
>NZ_JAZHDB010000230.1:0-9980 GCF_036584575.1 Desulfolutivibrio sp. | reverse complement strand
AGGGGGTCCGGGGGAAATGATTTCCCCCGGGCGGGGTTCGGGGCGGCAGCCCCGAATTACTGGAACAGGTAGCCGTAGGTTGCGGCCATCTTGTCTGTCTTGACCAGGAGGGCCTCCACGGTCTGTTCCAGGGTCACGGCGTCCACGATGCCGGTGTCCCCGGACAGAAAATAGCGCAGGGTTCCGTCCTTGGCGGAATAGAGCCAGGCCACGGAATAGATGGAGCTGACCGCCGGGCGTCCGGTGAATTCCTCCCGGGTCCGGATGACCAGCACCAGTTTTTTTTCGTCCTTGGTGGTCAGGGTCATGAGCGAGGACCGGCCGAGAAGCTCCTTTAAGTGGTAGGCCATCCGCGTTCCCACCACGTCCGTGTCCGTATGTTCGATGCCCACCGGGGTGCGCCTGCCGTCCACGCCCGTGTCCTTTTTGGGGGTGTCCGGGATGGCCTGGCCCTCGGGTTTGGCCTCGGGGGCGGTTTTGGCCTGCTGCTGGGCCTGTCCGGCCGCCGGTGCGGCCAAAAGGGCCAGGGCGAACACCACGGCCAGGACGGCCAGACGGGTCGGGAAGCGGGGGAAGAATCCGGGCGGCATGGGAGCCTCCTTGTTTCTTTGGTGTGGCGGCCGGGGGCTTTGACCGGCGGCGCGCAGAGGCCAGGGATGGCATGATGCCCGAGCAGGGTAAACGAGACCGGGGCGTCTTTCAACAGGCTGGGAGGGAGGAGCGCGGAAAAACCGCGCGCGGGAAGGCCTTTCGGTCGCCGCGCGGGCTTGAGCGCCGTCGATATTTCGCGTAAGCACGTTTTTTCGTCCAGGCCCGGCCGGGACACGAAACGGCGGTTGCCCAGGACGCCAGGTCGCGCCACCCGCGTCAACCGTCTCGCAAGGAGGCTCCATGAAATCCAAGATGCTCGCCGTGTTGGCAATGGCCTTGTTCGCCATGGCGGGGACGGCCCTGGCCGGGGGCGAACCGATCAAGATCGGAGCGGTGTTGTCGGTCACCGGGCCCGCATCCTTTCTGGGCGAACCCGAGAAAAACACCCTGACCATGCTCGCCGAGAAGATCAACGCCGCAGGCGGCATCCTCGGCCGACCGCTGGAAATGATCATTCTCGACGACGAAACCGATGTGAACAAGGCCGTCCTGGCCGCCCAACGGTTGCTGAAAAAGGACAACGTGGCTGCCGTGCTCGGCCCCACGGTGTCGGGCAACACCCTGGCCATCATGAATTCCTTCCCGGCCGCCAAGGTTCCCCTGGTCTCCTGCGCCGCAGCGGAGAAGATCGTCTCTCCGGTCAATCCCTGGATATTCAAGACCGCCCAGTCCGACCGCCATGCGGTCTTAAGCATCCTGGAGCACGCCAAGAAGCAGGGATACAAGAAGCTGGCCATCATCACCGTGTCCGACGGCTACGGCCAGGCCGGGCGGGAAGTCCTCAAGGAGCTCATCCCGGCAGGCGGCTTCGAGATCGTGGCCGACGAGGTCTACGGCCCGAAAGACACGGACATGTCCGCCCAACTGACCAAGCTCAAGTCCGCCGCCCCGGACGCCATCATCTGCTGGGGCACCAACCCGGGCCCCGCGGTCATCGCCAGAAACCGGATGCAGCTGGGCATGACCACGCCGCTTTACATGAGCCATGGCGTGGCCTCCAAGAAGTTCATCGAGTTGGCCGGCGAGGCCGCCGAGGGGCTGTTGCTCCCGGCGGGAAAGCTCACCGTGGCCGCCATGCTGCCCGACGCCGATCCCCAAAAGCCCGTGCTTTTGGCCTACGCCAAGGACTACGAGGCCGCGTTCAAACAGCCTGTGTCGTCGTTTGGCGGCTACGGCTATGATGCGTTTTATCTGGTCAAGCAGGCCATCGAGGCCGGGAATGCGGCCGATCCCCAGGCCATCCGCGACAATCTGGAGAAGATCAAGGGATTCGTGGGCATAAGCGGCGTGTTCAACTTCACCCCCGAGGACCACAACGGCCTGGACCAGTCCGCCTTTGTCATGGTCACCATCAAAAACGGCGACTGGAGCATCGTGCCGTAGGGCTTTCGCCCCGAAAGGGCGCGCCGGGGTTTCCCGGCCGCGTCGGGGAAACGTCTTGTCCATGAAGTCGCCCCGGGGGATTTCGAGGCCGGGACACGAGGCGGGATACGGTGAGGCGGCCGCTGGCAGGGGGCCATCCTGTGGAAACGGCGCGGCGTCCCTGCCGCGCCCGGCCGCGCGGCGTCGGGAGTTTTTCCGGGCACCGCGACGAGTTTAAGGAGAAAGGCATGAACCGTGCGTTGACCGCTTTGCTTGTGGCCCTTGCCGCCCTTTGCCTGCCAGGTCTTGCGACGGCCCAGTCCGACACCGTCAAGGTCGGGGCCGTTTTGTCCGTCACCGGCCCGGCCTCCTTTCTCGGCGAACCCGAAAAGAACACGGTGCAGATGATGGTCGATCAGGTCAACGCCGCCGGAGGGCTTTTGGGCAAAAAGCTCGAAGTGGTCATCCTGGACGACGAGACCGACGTGAACAAGGCCGTGCTCGGGGCCCAGCGCCTGATCCGCATGGACAAGGTGGTGGCCGTCATGGGCCCCACCACCTCGGGCAACACCCTGGCCATCATGCAGAACGTGGCCGCCGCCGAGGTTCCCCTGATCTCGTTCTCGGCCGCCGAGAAAATCGTCAACCCCGTCAATCCCTGGATCTTTAAAAACCCCCAGTCCGACCGCCACGCCGTGGCCCGCATCCTGGAGCACGCCAAGGGGCGGGGGTATAAAAAAATCGCCATCCTGACCGTGTCCGACGGCTATGGGCAGGCCGGACGCGAAGTCCTCAAGGAGCTTGTCCCGGCGGGCGGCTTCGAGCTGATCGCCGACGAGGTCTATGGCCCGAAAGACACGGACATGACCGCCCAACTGACCAAGATCAAGGCCGCCGCCCCGGACGCCATCGTCTGCTGGGGCACCAACCCCGGCCCGGCCGTGGTGGCCAAGAACCGGGTGCAGTTGGGCATGGCCACGCCGCTGTACATGAGCCACGGCGTGGCCTCCAAGAAGTTCATCGAACTGGCCGGAGAGGCCGCCGAGGGCATCATGCTCCCGGCGGGCAAGCTCATCGTGGCCAGCCAGCTCCCGGACAGCGATCCCCAGAAAAAGGTGCTTCTGGAATATACCAAGCAGTACACCGAGAAGTTCAACCAGCCCGTGTCCACCTTTGGCGGACATGGCTGGGACGGGGTCATGCTCCTGGCCAAGGCCGTGCAGATGGGGAACTCGGCCGAGCCCAAGGACATCCGGGACAACCTGGAGAAGATCAAGGACTTCGTGGGCATCGGCGGCGTCTTCAGCTTCAGCCCCACGGACCACAACGGTCTGGATGCCACGGCCTTCGTGATGATCGAGGTGGCCGGGGCCGACTGGAAGATCATGACCAAGTAGCGCCTTGTCTTTTTGCCGCCGGTCCCCGGGGCGCGGCCCCGGGGACCGGTTTGCGCGTCGCCGCAACCAACCGTTTTGCACCAGGGACCGCCAGCCGACGATGTTCGCCGCCGCCGCCCAATACCTCGTCTCCGGACTGACCGTGGGGGCCACCTACGGCCTGACGGGCCTGGGGTTCACCATGATTTTCAACACCACGGGCATCATCAACTTCGCCCAGGGCGAGTTCGTGATGCTCGGCGGCATGATGAGCGTGTTTTTCCGCACCTGGCTCGGCCTGGACCTTTTTTCGGCCATCATGCTGGCCGTGGCGGTCACGGCCCTGGTGGGCGCGGCCATGGAACGCCTGACCATCCGGCCCATCCAGGGCGCCTCGCCCATCAATCTGGTCATCGCCACCATCGGGGTGTCCATCCTGATTCGCGGCGCGGCCATGCTTTTGTGGGGCAAGGACACCTTCAGCCTGCCGCCGTTCGGCAAGGCCGCGCCCATCGCCTTTCTGGGGGCGGCCGTCCAGCCCCAAAGCCTGTGGGCCCTGGCCATCACCCTGGCCCTTTTGACGGCGCTCAAGCTCTTTTTCACCACCTCCATCCACGGCAAGGCCATGCTGGCCTGCGCCTGCAACCGCAAGGCCGCCAGCCTCATGGGCATCAGCGTGGCCCGCATGTCGCTTTTCTCCTTCGCCCTGTCGGCCTTCACCGGGGCCGTGGGCGGCGCGATCCTGGCCCCCATCACCATGACCTCCTACGACGTGGGCATGATGCTGGGACTCAAGGGCTTTGCGGCCTGCATCCTGGGCGGCCTGGGCAATCCCTTCGGCGCGGCCGTGGGCGGGCTTCTCATCGGGATCATGGAATCCTTCGGGGCGGGGTACGTGTCCTCGGCCTACAAGGACGCCTTCGCCTTCGTGGTGCTCCTTTTGCTTCTCTTCGTTAGGCCCTCGGGGCTTTTCGGCAAGGCCGGGGTGGAGCGGGTATGAAGCCCTGGTACGCCCGCAACGCGGCCAAGGCGGTCCTGTTCGCGCTGGCCCTTGGCGCGGCCCCCCTTGTGCTGCCCAACGAATATTACATCAACATCCTGATCCTGGGGGCCATAAACGCCCTGATCGCCCTGGGGCTCAATCTGCTTCTGGGTTACGCCGGGCAGATATCCCTGGGGCATGCCGCCTTTTTCGGCCTGTCCGCCTACGCCACGGCCTTCGCCACGACCAGGATGGGCCTGCCCATCCCCGTGGGCATGGGCCTTGGGGTGTCGCTGTCGGCCCTGGTGGCCTGGCTCATCGGCATGCCCACCCTGCGCCTTCGAGGCAATTACCTGGCCATGGCCACCCTGGGCTTCGGCATCATCGTGCATATCGTCATGAACGAGACCGTGGAGGTCACCGGCGGCCCGTCCGGGTTCGTGGGCATCCCCAGGCTGGCCCTTTTCGGCTACGCCTTCGATTCCGACCGCGCCTATTATTATCTCACGGCCGTCGTACTGGCCCTGGCCGCGCTTTTCTGCCTCAACCTCATCGACTCGCGCCTGGGGCGGGCGCTGCGGGCCATCCACACCAGCGAACGGGCGGCCCAGACCGCGGGCGTGGACATCGCCGGATACAAGCTTTTCGTGTTCGTGCTTTCGGCCGTGTTCGCCGGGGTGGCCGGAGTGCTCTACGCCCACTTTTTAAGCTTCGTGGCCCCGTCGTCCTTCGGGTTCAATTTCTCCGTGCAACTGGTGGTCATGGTGGTCCTGGGCGGCATGGCCAGCGTGTGGGGGGCCATGGCCGGGGCCTTTTTCCTGACGGCCCTGCCCGAGGCCCTGCGCGGCTTCGAAGAGGTGGACATCCTGATCTACGGGGCCATCCTGGTGGCCTGCGTCATGTACATGCCCATGGGCATGGCCGGGGCGGCCGCCGGGGCCTGGCGCAGGATCGGGCGCTGGCGTCGCGGGATCTCCGGGCAGGGGGAGGGCGGCCATGTCGGATAACGCGCCGCTTCTGGTCCTGTCCGAGGTCAGCGTGCGCTTCGGCGGGGTGAGCGCCCTGGCCGATGTGGATTTTTGCATCGAGAAGGGCACGGTGACGGCGCTTATCGGCCCAAACGGCGCGGGCAAGACCACCCTTTTGGGGGCCATCACCGGCATGGTGGCCGCGCAGCACGGCCGGGTGGTCCTTTCCGGCCGGGACATCACGGCCTTGGCGCCCCATGTCCGGGCCCGCCACGGGGTGGTGCGCACCTTCCAGAACCTGGAGGTCTTCGCCAACATGACGGTTCTGGAAAACGTCATGACCGGCCGCCACGCCCTGGTGCCTTACGGCATCATGGACGGCGTCCTGCGCACCCCGCGTTTCCGGGCCGGGGAGCGGGCCTGCCGCGAGGCGGCGTTCGAAAAACTCGAATTCGTGGGGCTGGCCGATAAAAAGGACGTTTTGGCCGGGGAGCTTCCCTACGGCAGCCAGCGTCTCCTGGAGATGGCCCGGGCCGTGGCCGCCGAGCCCAGGCTTTTGCTCCTGGACGAGCCGGCCGCAGGCTTAAATACCCAGGAGACCAAGGCCCTGGCCGGGCTCATCGCCCGGGTGCGCGACGAACTCGGCATCACCGTGGGCCTTGTGGAACACGACATGGATCTGGTCATGGGCATCAGCGACGCCGTGACCGTGCTCAATTTCGGGGCCGTTTTGGCCTCGGGAACCCCGGCCCAAATTCAGGCCGATCCCGAGGTGGTGGCCGCCTACCTGGGGGACTAGGTTGAAGGCTGTCCACCGCAAGCTGGACCGCTTGCCGGACATGCCCAAGACGCCCGGCGACGCAACAAGCTGCGCCTTTTAGCTCTGCGTTACATTGAAGGAAATATGAAACGGGGATGCCTTGTCCTCTTGATACTTGTTGCTTTTTTGTCTGGATGCACTCAGCTCAAACGAGCAAGAACCTATCTGATGTCCCCAATTTCCCTGGGGATGGAGATGGTTGCACCCAAAATTTTTGTTAACCCCGATATGTCTTTTGAGGACAGAGAAAAAGCTGCGCGAATCGTTGTCGAAGCACAAGAAAGAATTATGGATTTCTATGGCGGAACGATCAGTACTCCGGATATTCTCATCTGTTCAACATACGAATGTTTTTCTGGCCTGGGTGGAACTTGTCAGCGTGGGTTACAGATTGGAAAGTCGAAGATACTCCTTTCTCCCAAAGGGTTCGCTACTCCTATACTGGCACATGAATTGTCACACGCTGAACTGAGAGCGAGAATGGATGCGCCGTTGGATGGAATATTGGGCATACCTTCCGTGCCGACATGGTTTGACGAAGGACTCGCTGTAGCGGTGAGTGATGAACCTGCCCATTCTGAAAAAATATGGGAGGAAATAGTTGCGGCGAAGATGGCTGTACCTAAAATTGAAAGTCTTAACTCATTGAAAGAATGGAACAAAGCGGCACAACAATTTGGGGATGTTGACTACTCAATGGGTGTTCCGGGGAAACTCTGTGTGGTGTATGCGACTGCAGGACATGAAGTCAGAAAATGGTATCTGCGTGTTGGCAGAGAGGGGCTTCTCAAGCTGATTGACGAGGTGAAGTCAGGGGAAGATTTTGAAAGAGCATTTAAGAGCGGATGTGGATTTCGAGGACACGAGACCGCACAGGAGACGCGGAGAAAGCATGCTCGCCCTTGAAAACGTCGATATCTTTCACGGCCGCATCCATGCCGTGCGCCGGGTCTCCCTGCATGTGGACGCGGGAGAGATCGTGGCCCTTATCGGGGCCAACGGCGCGGGCAAGACCACGCTTCTGGGGGCCGTGTCCGGGCTGGTGCGGGTCGGCGGCGGCCGCATCCTGCACAAGGGGGACGAGATCCAGGCCCTTTCGCCGGATGCCGTGGTGCGCCGGGGCATCTCCCAGGCGCCGGAGCGGCGTCTGGTTTTCGGGCCGCTTTCCGTCGAGGACAACCTGCTGCTTGGGGCCTACACCCGGCGCGGCCGGGCCCAAAAGGCCGCCGTGGCCGCCGACCGGGAGGCCGTGTACGAGATGTTTCCGGTTCTTCGCGACCGCAAAAAACAGGCCGCCGGCACGCTTTCCGGCGGGGAGCAGCAGATGTTGGCCATCGGGAGGGCGCTCATGGCCCAGCCCTCGACGCTTCTGCTCGACGAACCGGGCATGGGGCTTGCCCCGGCCGTGTGCAAGGAGATATTTAAGCATATCGTGAAGCTTCGCGACGAACGCGGGCTCACGGTGCTTTTGGTGGAGCAAAACGCCAAAAGCGCCCTGGCCGTGGCCGATAGGGGCTATGTCCTGGAGACCGGGCGCATCATGCTTCAAGGCCCAAGCGACGAGCTTTTAGCCAACCGCGACGTGCAGCGGGCCTACCTGGGGCGGGAGCGGGACGCCTCCTGACCCGGGCGGTGAACGATTTCGCCCGTCCGTAACGATTTCGCCCATCCTGCCGGAGAACGTCTCGCCCCTTCGGCGGGAAACCACACATCCGGGACAATGACCTGGCGGTCCCGAACGGGAGGCGGACATGGAGATCGAACGCGGCACCAAGGTGCAACTGGTCTTCCCCGGGGACGAGGAACGCTTCTGCGGCATCATGGTGGGGCTTTTCCCCGACGCCTACCTGATCCTGTCCATTCCGTTCACCGCCACCATGAAGAAGAAGGCTAAGAAAAAGCACGTGGTCACCGGCCGCTACGTCCACTGCGGCACGGTCTACGGCTTTCGGGCCATGGTCATGAACTACATCGTGGACCCGGCCTCCCTGCTGTTCCTGGAATATCCGTCCCATGTGGAGGTTCTGGAGCTGCGCCGGGAGCCGCGCGTGCCCTGCCTGTTCCCGGCCACCCTGCACCGCGACGACGACACGCCGCGAACCGGCATCCTCACGGACCTGTCTCCCAGCGGCTGCCGGGTGAGCCTGCGCGGCGCGGGGGGCGTTCCCTTCGCCGGGGGGGATCGGATCAAGCTCGAATTCTATGCCATTGAGCCCAAAAACCAGTATACGGTGTTCACCGACGTGACCAACGTCACCTTCCGGGACGGCGTACTGCACCTGGGCCTTCGCTTCGACTCGGTGCATCGCGGCTTTCGCAAGGCCATCACCCATTTCGTGGGCGAACTGGCCCTGGAACTGGCCCACGTCCCCGTGGCCGTCCGGTCGTAACCTGCGGCCGTGCGGGCCGCGCGAGGAATCCATGTATTTTGAACCGAAAATCGAGACCATGCCCCGCGAGGATCTGCGGCGGCTGCAACTGGAGCGGCTCCAGGCCACGCTGACCCGGGTGTCCCGCAACGTACCCCATTACCGGAAGCGGTTCGCGGAAATGGGCATCGATCCCGACGGGTTCTTAAGCCTGGACGACGTGCGCCGACTGCCCTTCACCACCAAAAAAGATCTGCGCGACAGCTATCCCTACGGGCTTTTCGCCGTGCCGCTTCGCGACGTGGTGCGGCTGCACGCCTCCTCGGGCACCACGGGCAAGCCCACGGTGGTGGGGTATACCCGAAACGACGTGAAACGCTGGGCCGGCCTGGTGGCCCGGGTGCTCACGGCCGGGGGCGCGGGCCGCGACGACGTGGTGCAGATTTCCCTGGGCTACGGACTTTTTACCGGCGGCATCGGCTTCCACTACGGGGCCGAGGCCATCGGCGCCGCGGTCATCCCGGCCTCGAGCGGCAACACCCGCCGCCAGGCCATGATCATGGAGGACTACCGCACCACTACCTTGGTGTGCACCCCCAGCTACGCCCTGCACCTGGCCGACGCCCTGGATGAACTCGACATCAACGCCAACGCCCTGTCCCTGCGCCACGGGCTGTTCGGGGCTGAGACCTGGACCGAGGGCATGCGCGCGAAAATCGAATCGCGCCTGAAGCTCACGGCCACGGACAACTACGGCTTAAGCGAGATCATGGGCCCCGGCGTGGCCGGAGAATGCCAGGAGCGCGGCGGCATGCACGTCAGCGAGGACCATTTTCTCATGGAGATCGTGGACCCGGTCACGGGCGAGCCCGTGGCCGAGGGGGAATGCGGCGAGCTGGTCCTGACCACCCTGACCAAGGAAGCCTTTCCCATGATCCGCTTCCGCACCGGCGATCTGACCCGCATCCTGCCCGGGGAGTGCCCCTGCGGCCGCACCTTCCGGCGCATCGGCCGCATCCTGGGGCGCACGGACGATATGCTGATCATCCGGGGAACCAACGTCTTCCCGTCCCAGATCGAGGCCGTGCTTTTGGAGGTGGAGGGCATCACCCCCCATTACCAGGTGGTGGTGGACCGGGCCGGGGCCCTGGACGAGGCCACGGTCGAGGTCGAGGCCTCGGAGACGGTGTTTTTCGACCGCATCAGCGAACACCAAAATCTTGTGGAACGCCTGAAAAAGCGTCTGGCCTCGGAACTGGGGGTGTCCTTCCGGGTGCGGCTTGTCGAGCCCAAGAGCCTGGAGCGCACCGACGGCAAGGTCAAACGGGTGGTGGACCGGCGCGAGCAGCCCGGCGCGTCCTGCCCGGGCTGATCGCGGCATCACGCCTTGCATCCCCTGATCCCTCGCTCCCCGCCAAAAGTTTTCCGGGAGGGGGGAGGGTTCGGGAGGGG
>NZ_JAZHDB010000229.1:0-10034 GCF_036584575.1 Desulfolutivibrio sp. | reverse complement strand
CCGCGCCGGAAGGCGGCGACACTCCGGCCTCGCCGTCCCCCGAGACCTCGTCCGACGCCGATAAATAGCCCGTCCTCTTCGGTGAAAACCTTCACGCCCGCCGTATGGTAAGCACCATACGGCGGGCGTCTTTTTTCCCCTCTCCCACGCCCTGCCCCCCGACAAAATTTTTGAGGGAGGGTCCAGGGAGGGAACTTTTTTTAAAAAGTCCCTCCCTGGCCGCCGGAGGCTCCCTTCCCCACTCTCTCCCTGCGCCCCTACCGCCCGCATCTCCCAAACATCCGCACCCCCAGCCATTCCAGCACCAGGGACGGATTGACCTGCATCACCAGCGCCTCCTGGCATTCGCTTAAGAGCACATCGAAAAACCGCACCGCGCCGGGATCGGAAAACCCGGCCAGGAACCGGCCAAGGGGCGACGCGGCCCGGCCGGACAGGGCCTCGGCCAGGCATCGGGCGCAGGCCAGAAGGATGTGGTCGGCCAGAAGCCGCGTCATGCGGCCCTTGGCGCTGGTACGCGCGAACCAGCCCCGGCCCGTGCGGTAGAAATCCGCCAGCGCCCCGGCCCATTCCATGGGGTCTTCATCGCCAAGCTCGGCGGGAAGCGAGGGGGATTCGGGATCGGGCCAGGCCAGGGTGACCACGAAGGATCGCGACACCAGCGTCGGGAAAAGCCGCTCCCGCTGCGGGGCCAGCAGCATGAAGCAGTGCTTCGGGCGGGGGTCTTCCAGGGTCTTTAAAAGCGAATTGGCGGCCTCGATGGAAAGCGCCTGGGCCTCGGCCAGGATCACCGCCCGGTAGCCGTCGCCGCGCGGCGGCTCGCCCGCCTTCTGGCGCACCTCGCGCACGTCGTCCACCTTGATGGACCCGGCCATGCCGTCCAGGAGCATCAGATCCAAAAAGACCCGCTCCCGAATCTGCACGCAGGCCGGGCACACGCCGCAGGGGGCGTCCGGCTGGAAGCAATTGAGCCGGGCCGCGAAAAAAAGCGCCGCGCCCAGGCGTTCTGCGGCCGCGCCGCCCTCGATGACCAGGGATTGGGGCGGGGCCAGGGCCAGCTTGCAAAGCCTGGCCAGGACATGGCCCTGGCGGGCGGGGATGCCGAAGGCCTCGCCATTCACGACCGACTCACGACCGGATGATGGTCTGCCGCCGATCCGGCCCCACGGACAGAAGCGAACAGCGGGTGCCCAGGGCCTGCTCGATGCGCGACACGTATTCCCGGGCCGCCAGGGGCAGATCCTCCCAGGCGGTAAGCCCGGTGATGTCCTCGTCCCAGCCGGGCATGGTCTCGTACAGCGGCTCCACATGCTCCAGGGCGTTTTCCTCCTGGGGCGGATATTCGTAGACCTTGCCCTTGTAACGGTAGCCGATGCACAGCTTGAGTTCGAAAAGGCCGCTTAACACGTCGAGCTTGGTCAGGGCGATTTCGGTGGGGCCGGAGAGCCTGGCCGCCTCGCGCAAAAGCACCAGATCGAGCCAGCCGCAACGCCGCCTGCGCCCGGTGGTGGCCCCGAACTCGCCGCCCTGGGACTGGAGGTAGTCGCCCACGGTGCCGAAAAGCTCGGTGGGGAACGGCCCCGAGCCGACCCGGGTGGTGTAGGCCTTGACCACGGCCACGATGCGCGACAGCACCGACGGCGCGCAGCCGCTTCCGGCCGAGGCCTGTCCGGCCACGGTGTTGGAGGAGGTCACGAAGGGATAGGTGCCGTGGTCGATGTCCAGGTGGGTGCCCTGGGCGCCCTCAAAAAGCACGTCGCCCCCGGCCCCGAGGGCCTTTTGGATCTCTGTGGACACGTCGGCCAGATGCGGCACGAGCCGCTCGGCCACGGGCAATACGGCCTCGAACACGGCCGCCGGGTCCACGGCCTCCAGGCCGTACAGATTGGCGAACAGGGCGTTTTTTTCCACAAGGGCCGTCTCGATCTTGGCGCGCAGCAGTTCCGAATCGGCGAAATCCCCGGCCCGGATGCCGATGCGGGCCATCTTATCCTCGTAGCAGGGGCCTATGCCCCGGCCCGTGGTGCCGATCTTGGCCCCGGCCCGCAGGGTCTCGCGCGCCCCGTCGAGCAGGCGGTGGTACGGCATGATGACCTGGGTTTTCTTGCTGATTTTTAGCCGCTTGGGCGACACGTCGACCCCTTTGGCGGCCAGCATGTCCATCTCCCGGCACAGGACTTCCGGGTCGAGGACCACGCCGTTGCCCACCAGGCAGGCCGTGCCCGGATGCAGGATGCCCGAGGGGATCAGGTGGACGATGGTTTTCTCGCCCCCCACCACCAGGGTGTGCCCGGCGTTGTTGCCGCCCTGGAAACGCACCACGGCATGGGCGTTTTCCGTCAAAAGGTCCACGATCTTGCCCTTGCCCTCGTCGCCCCACTGGGCGCCGTGGACCACGATTCCGCGTCCGGCGGCGACACTGCGCTCGGCCATGGCTCTTACTCCCCGTCTTCCTTGGGCCGCAGGGTCAAAAGCTTGCCCCGCTTGGCCGGATCGGCCGCTGGCTGGCTCGGCACGGGCCGAAGCCCCTCCTCGCGCGGCGTCCCCTTGCCTCCGGCGGCGGTTCCGGGGATGGCGGCCCCCGGGGCGGCCGTGGCGGCCCAATGGTGATTGAACAGTTGATTTTTAAAGCGCATGGCCTGGATCATGCCCAGGACCAAGACCGCCTCTTCCCAACGCCTGGAGGGCTCGAAACGGCTGACCCGCCCGGCGTATTCCTCCCACAAGGACATAAGCGACGCCTCGTCAAAGGCGGCCAGTTGCCTAGCCAACTTCAAAAGCACCTTCTCCACCGTCACACTCCTTGCCGGGACACCCGCGCCAGATCCGCCAGGGACGCGCCCGGGCCGATCAGGTCTAGCAGAAATGCCGCCACGGGCCAAATGCAATTTGCCCGGGGGCCTGGGCTGTGGTAGGCACAGCCAGTCACAACCCCCCGCTACGGAGACGACCATTCCATGAGCGACCTCAAGAAAATGTATTCCACCCTGGCCGACGATCCCTTTCCCGGGGACTTGACCCTGCGCCTGGGCGACGCCGAACTGCGCTTCGCCAAAAAGACCTGGACCATCGACGGAACGGAAAAAGGCCTGCGCTACGGGGAAAACCCGGACCAGCCCGCCGCCCTCTACGAACTGGCCGCTGGCGAGCTGTCGCTTGGCGGGGTGGCCTTTCGCGGCCCCGGCCACAGGCTGGTGGCGGCCATGACCGAGGAACATCTGGTCCAATCCGGCAAGCACCCGGGCAAGATCAACCTGACCGACGTGGACGGCGGCGTCACCGTGCTGCAATACCTTAGCGCCAAACCCGCCGTGGTCATCCTCAAGCACAACAACCCCTGCGGCGCGGCCTGGTCCGACGCCGGGCTTCCCGACGCCTTCGACAAGGCCTTCTCCTCCGACCGCATCGCGGCCTTCGGCGGCACGGTGGTGGTCAACCGGACCATGGACGTGGACACCGCCACGCGCCTGACCCAGGTCTATTTCGAGGTGGTGGCCGCTCCGGACTTCGACGACGCGGCCCTGGCCGTGCTGCGCACCAAAAAAAACCTGCGCATCCTGCGCCTGCCCGGGCTGGCGAAGCTTGAGGCCCTGGCCGGGGAGCCCTACCTGGACATCAAGTGCCTAAACGACGGCGGCATGGTGCTCCAGTTCTCCTTCCGCAACCGCATCCGGTCCACGGCGGACTTCCTTCCGGCCATGGCTGAGCGGGACGGGGTCACGGCCGTGGCCCGGACCCCGAGCCCCAAGGAGGCCGAGGATCTGCTCTTCGCCTGGGCCGTGGAGGCGGGCGTGACGTCGAACTCGGTCATCTTCGCCAGAAACGGGGCCACGGTGGCCATCGGCACCGGCGAGCAGGATCGGGTGGGCTGCGTGGAACTGACCATTTACAAGGCCCAGACCAAATACGCCGACCGGCTGGCCTTTACCGAGGCCGGGCTGTCTTTGTATGAGCTGGAAAAGAAGGCCGAGACGGACGAGGCGGCCAAGACGCTGCTGGCCGACATCCGCCGCCGCACAGCCGAGGCCAAGGGCGGCCTGCCGGGATCGGTGCTGGTCTCGGACGGCTTTTTCCCCTTCCGCGACGGCGTGGACCTGGCCCTTTCCGTGGGGGTGACGGCCATCGCCCAGCCCGGCGGCTCCATCCGCGACACCGAGGTCATCGCGGCGGTCAACGAGGCCGTGCCCCAGGCGGCCATGGTGTTTACCGGGCAGCGGTCGTTCAAACACTAGCCTCGCCGGGAGCGCTCCATGCTTTTGATCATCTGGCTGGCCCTGACCTATCTGGTGGCCGCCTTTCCCTTCGGCCTGTGGATCGGCCTGGCCTGCGCCGGGGTGGACCCGCGCCAGGCCGGCAGCCGCAACACCGGGGCCACCAACGTGGCCCGGCTGTGCGGCACGAAATGCGGCGCGGCCGTGCTGGTCCTGGATCTGCTCAAGGGCTTTTTGCCGGTGATGCTGGGGGCGGCGTTTTCGGATTCGTGGATCTTTTTGAGCTTGGTGGGGCTGGTCGCCCTTTTGGGGCACATGCGCTCGATCTTTCTCTACGGCAGAGGGGGCAAGGGCGTGGCCACCACCATCGGGGTCTTTCTGGCCTATTCGCCCCTGGCGGCGCTTCTGGCCGTGGCCGTGTGCGTCTTCGTCATCAGGCGCACGGGATACGTCTCGGCGGGCTCCCTGGCCCTGGCGGCAACCCTCCCCCTGGCCCTTCTGGCGACCGGCGACACGGCCTATATCCCCGTGTCCCTGGTGGTGGCGGCCTGGATCGCCTGGCGGCATCGGGAAAACATCTCCCGTCTTCTGGCAGGCGAGGAGAAAAGCTGGCGCAAGACGTCCTGAGCGGGCCTCATCCGGCCGGACCGGGCTCTGCCGCCGCACATTCCGTGGGCACGGGCACGGCATGCACCAGGACCATGTCCGGGGGCACGAACACGAAACTGACGTCGTACGGCGCCGTGGGGTCCGTGGGAATCAGCAGGTTCATCCTGCGCCGCACGGCCTGGCGGCCCTCGAAGGCCGTCCACAAGGCAAGATAGACCTCCGGGGCCCCGGCCAGGATATCCCCGGCCCGGTGTCCCAAAAGCCCTTCCAGGCGGCCGCGTCCGGCCGTCACGGCGGCCCGGTTGGCCTCGGCCAGGATGAAATCCCCTTCCACAAGCCGAAAAACGCAGGTGGGCTGCGGAAAATGGCGGTACAGGAACCGGAACCGTTCCCGGCCCTCCATGAGTTCCGCCTCCAGGCGGCGGCGTTCGCTGATGTCCGTCAGGGTGACCACCACCCGCGACAGGTTCCCCCGGGCGTCGTGCTCGGGAAAGACGCTGAGCGCCAGCCAGCGAATCGCCTCCCAGCCGTCCTGGCGGATGCCCACCGTGACGTCGCGACGGGGCTCCTGGTTCAAAAAGACCCCGGCCAGGGGCGTTTCCTCGGGACGCAGGGGGGAGGCGTCCTCCCGGCACAGGGCAACGGGCGGTCGGGCCAGGGATTGGCCTAAAATCTCGTCCTGCGGCACGCCCAGAATCTCCAGGGCCCGCCGATTGGCCATATCCACGCGGCCTTCTCCCGTGGCGGTCAGGATGCCGACCTCCAGATTGGCGACCAGATCCCGATACTTCTTTTCGCTTTCGGCCAGGGCCAGTTCAGCGGCTCGGCGGTCGGTGATGTCCCGGCCCACGGACTGGATTTCCGTTATCCGCCCCTTGGCGTCAAAAAACCCCCGGTTGATGAACTGCATGAACCGCACCCGCCCCGCGCCGTCCACCACCCGGTTCTCCACCACCACCACGGGATGGTCCGGGGCCAGGGCGCCCAACTCGCGGTCAATGCCCGGGAGATCCTCAGGAAGGGGGAAGGGACGCCAGGTACCGGACGTGAGCTCCTCCAGGGTCTTCCCGAACAGGCGGCAATACGGCTCATTGGCGAAGAGAACCGTTCCCTCCGGGCTAAAACGGCAAATGACCTCGATCTGGCTCTCCACCACGGCCCGGTAGCGTTCCTCGCTGGCCCGCAGGGCCTTTTCCATGGCCTGAACCTCGTCCAGACGGCCGGTGAGCATCCGATTGGCCTCGTCCAATTCCCGGGTACGGGCCGCGACCCGCCGCTCCAGATCGTCGTGGGCCAGACGCAGGGCCTTTTCGACCTCCACCCGGCGGGTGATGTCCATGCCGTAGATGTTGGCGCACTGGCGCTCGGGACAGGGGACGGCCATGCAGTGGAAATACCTGGGGGAGTAGCGCAACTCGCCCTCCAGGCGCGATCCGTGCTCCAGGGCCGAACGGACCATCGTCAGCAGCCCGGCGTGAAGGACAGCCGAGGCCAGGGAATCGTCCCTGGCCAGGCCCCACTGACTCTGCGCGGCCGGATTGGCGTATTCCACAACCCCCTGCCGGTTCACCCGCAGGACCGGATTGGGGTTTTCCCGGGGAAACCGGGCCAACTCCCGGACCTCACGGATGGCGGCATGATGGTCGGTGATGTCGCACAGGGTTCCGGAGATTCGGACGGGGGTTTTGTCCGGGGCGAAGTCAGCCACGGCCCAGGCCTGGGCCACGCGCTCCGCGCCGTCCGTGCGCACGAACCGAAAGCGGTATTCCACCTCGCCCGGCCCGGCCATGGCCGCCTTCCGGACCGCCGCAAGGATATGCCGGTCCTGCGGATGCACATGCCCGAGAAAAAACTCCCAGGTGGGATCAGCCTCGCCTGGCTCCCGTCCGAACAGGCGGAACATCTCGTCGGACCAATAGTTGGCCCCTGTCGTCAGATCCCTATCCCAACTGCCGATCCTGGCCAGTCGCTGGGATTCGTTGAAGCGCCATTTTAGGAGCGCCCGGTCGCCATCCTTACCGGATACGGGGCCGGACACAGGGCCGACGGCTGGTCCAGGGGCAGGCTCGGAACCTGAGCCGGAGGCTGGCGAGGGAACTGGCCCGAAGGCTGCGCCGGATGCCGAGTCGAACGGCGTCCCGGGAACGAAGCCGGATGCCGGTTCGGGCCGCTGGGGCTGCCCGCCGCCTTCGGCCGAGCGGATCAGGGCCGCGAAAAATCCCGGACGGCGGCGGATCGCGGCCAGGACATCGCCCGCCACTTTGCCCGAGAGGGCCAGGATTTCGTCCGGACACTCGCCCAACTCCCGGGCCAGGGCCACCAGCTTCTCCTCGGAAAGCGAAACCGAGTCGCCGCGTTCGATGCGGCTTAAGTGCGAGGGCTGCATGCCCACGGCGAAAGCCACCCGCCGCAGGGAATAGCGTTTATCGGCGGCCAGAAGCGCCAGGCGTTTCCGGCGAAGTCGCGACCCGAGCCCGGTTTCTTCCATGGTGTTGACCATAACGTACACGGGGAACGGGGACAAGCTTTCAGGAAACACCCTGATCAGGTTTTGTCAAAGCAGGGGGCGCCGGAGGGAGACACGCGCCGCCGGAGCTAGCTCCGGTCTTACTCCGGCAGGATCGATAGTGGTGAGACCATCCCTTTCGGGACACTCTCAGCAACCGCAGGCCATGGCCTCGTGCGGCGCAACATCCGCCATCTCCGGGCGCAATTCGAGAATCCGCTTGTGCCGTTCCTTTTCGGGAAGCGCCCGCAGATAGGTCAGGTGCGTGTAGATGCTCCCGGGTTCTTCCCGGCCCCGGGTACATTTTCGGCAAGCGGCGGGCGGATCGTCGGAATTCACCCTGGCCCGGAACTCCAACAACTTTTGGGAATTCCACAGTTGGGGAAATCCCTGCTGAAACATGTTCCCCAGCGTCCCACAACCGCCGCAGCATACCGTGGCCGCCCCTGCCTGGCTGATGTTCAGATGCTCCCATGGCCGGTAGCACGGCCCGGATTCGGCTTCCCTTTTCCCGTCGCGGAAAAGCGGCTGATGGTTGAGGGTGATGCCCAGCCGCGCGGCCTTGTGCTTCGCTTTGAGCACCATCTCGTCATACAGATCGGGATGAAAGAACATGGCCTCACGATCCAGTTGCGTCCCCGGCCGGGTGACCAAAAGATAATTCACCTGAATCGCCTTGGCCCCCACGCGATGCGCCAGGTCGACATAGTCCAGCAACTCCTCGATCGTCCGGCGCATGGCGCAAAAGACGAGGGTCAGCTTGAAATCGTTCAGACCGCGCTTGCGGCAATATATCTTCATATGCATGAGGTTGGCGACGACCGTCTCGTAGTCCGAGCCCTTCATGATGGAATCATAGGTTTTTTGACGCGCCCCATGGAAAGAGCACCACACGCCCTGCAGCTTGTGCGCCAGGAGGTAGTCGGAAAGTTCCGGCTCCAGGGCCAGACCGTTGGAAAAAATATGCAGCGGCGTCTGATAGGCCCACAGTCTCTCCACAAACTGATCGAGCCAGGGATTGAGCAGGGCCTCATAGGAGGAAAGGATGGCCACATTGACGAACGGCAGCAGAGGCTCGAAGGGATCAAGCCATTCCGGCTTTCGGAAGGCCCCGGGGTCCGAGGCCCTTTTGCGGCCGGTCTCCGCCAGGCAGAAGATGCATCGCACATTGCAGACGTTCGAGATGTCGAGGCCAAGTTTCAGGGGCCGCGAATTGACGACGGGCAAATTATTCCGGCTCTCCGTGAAATTCAACTGGGTATTGATTTGGCGGGCCATCGCATAGTGTTCGGATTGAATACGCCCGGGCATGAGTTCCCCCTGCACGCTTGAAATCTTGACGCACCATGCGTCCATGGGGCGGTTTCATGCAGATTTGGCGCCAATGGAGCAGCCGACCATCCTGGCGGCCGTAGCGACGATCCCTCTCAGCCCAGGATGTCCTTGGCCCACAGCGAGGCCTCGGCATAGAGTCTCGCCGCCTCGGCGGCATCGACCCCGGCCGCATCCAGCCCGCCCAAGGCCTGCTCCCAGCGTCCGCCCTCCAGGTCGGCCGCCAGCGCCAGCAGTTTTCCGGCCTGCCCGGGCTCTCCGCGCAGGGCGGCCAGGATGTCCTCGGACAGGGGAAGCTGGGCCGCAACTTCGGACATGGACTGTCCCAGAAGCGCGTCCATGCGGGAAAAAAGGCCCAGCATGAACAGGGAATCCGGACTATGCGGCAGTTTGGCCCGCCCCAGGGCCAAAAGCTCCAAAAAACGCGCCCGGGTCAGGGATTGGAAGGAAACCTCGCGACCGATGGGGGTGTGGGCCATGTCCGAAAGCAGCACGGCCATCAGCCATTTGCGCAAGGGATTTTGGCCCATGACCATCATGGCCTGGGACAGGGACACGATCTTGTCCATCCTGAAAAACGCCGCCGAATTCAAATATTTGAGCAGCCTGAAAGACAATCCCGCATCCGAGGACAAAATGGCCTCGATACGCTCCGGCTCGGTATCGGGAACGGCCAGTTCGCGCAGCAGGCGAACCTTGGACACCACCCCCACCGGCGGCTTGCGGCCGCTGACCACCTCGGGGCGGCTGAAATAAAATCCCTGGAAATACTGAAACCCGGCGGAAAGGCACAGGTGGTGGATCTCCCGATCCTCCACCTTCTCGGCCAGAAGCGCCACGCCCCGGGCCAGAAGGGGTTTGACGAGTTCGAGGATGCGCCCCGGCGAGGCCCCCAGCACCTCCACCTTGACGATGTCGGCCATCTCCACGAACGGGAGCAGTTCCGGTTGCCCCACGAAATCGTCCACAGCCAGGAGATAGCCCGCCTGCTTGATGGCCCGGCAGGCGGCCAGGACCGCCGGGTCCGGACGCACGTCTTCGAGAATCTCCACCACGCACATCTCGCGGGGCAGGGCCAGGGGCGCCTGCTTGAGCAAAAGGCCCTCGGGGAAATTGATGAAACACTTCTTGGGCTCAAGCATGGTCTCCGCGACCAGGGGAAAGCCGTCGATGATGACCTTGGCCGTGGCCGTATCCGCGTCGGCCACCCGGGCCTCGGTCGCGCTGGCCGCCTGACGGAACAGCAACTCGAAGCCGTACACCCGCGACTCGCGGTCGAGGATGGGCTGTCTGGCCACGAACACGGGTTCGAAAAACCGCCCCTCCGGCGTCTGTGGGGGGGGCGTCTTCATGCCTGGGCCGCCCGGCTTGGCGGG
>NZ_JAZHDB010000228.1:0-38422 GCF_036584575.1 Desulfolutivibrio sp. | reverse complement strand
CCCCCCGCACTATTCGCCCCCTTGCTTTTCGCCCCCAAGTCCTTATGTGAAAGCCCTTGCCGACATGACGCGGTATTTTGCATGAGGGCCGGGAGACCGGCCATTTTCTGGAGAAAAACATGTCCTTTTCGCCGGTTATCCATATCGAAGGCGCACGCCACCACAACCTGAAGAATCTCACTCTGGACATCCCCCGCGACAGGCTGGTGGTCATCTGCGGCCCCAGCGGTTCGGGCAAGTCCACCCTGGCCTTCGACATCATCTACGCCGAGGGCCAGCGCCGCTACGTGGAGTCGCTGTCGGCCTACGCCCGCCAGTTTCTGCCCCAGCTCGACAAGCCCCAGGTGGACAAGATCGAGGGCCTGTCCCCGGCCATCTCCCTTGAGCAGCAGTCGGCCACCCGCAACCCGCGCTCAACCGTAGGCACCGTGACCGAAATCCACGATTTCCTGCGCGTGTTTTTCGCCCGCCTGGGCCGCCCCTACTGCCCCGGCTGCGGCAAACCCATCCAGGCCCGCACCCTGGACGAGATCCTGGCCGACCTCATGGCCCTGCCCGAGGGCGTAAAGATCCTGCTCATGGCCCCCCTGGTGGAGCACCAGAAGGGAACCCAGGCCGACCGCTTGAAAAAACTGAAAAGCCAGGGTTTCGTCCGCGTGCGGGTGGACGGCCAGGTCACGGGCCTGGACCCCCTGCCGGAGCTGGAAAAAAACAAGCGCCACAGCATCGAACTGGTGGTGGACCGGCTGGTGGTCAAGCCGGACATCCGCTCCCGGCTGGCCGACTCCGTGGAGCTGGCCTTAAGCCACGGCCAGGGACGGCTGGTGGTGGCCGTGGTCCCCGACAAGGACGCCAAGGCCCCGGCGGATCGCATTTTTTCCACCCAAAGCTCCTGCCCGGACTGCAAGATCAGCGTGCCCAAGCCCACGCCGCAGCTTTTTTCCTTCAACGGCCCCCAAGGGGCCTGCCCCTCGTGCGGCGGCATCGGCTCCGTGGAATATTACGAACCGGCCCTTCTGGCCCCCAACAAGGGCCTGTCCCTGCGCCAGGGGGCCATCCTGCCCTGGCGCGGCGACCGCGTCCTGGCCCGCCACGCCAAGTCCCTGGAGGCCCTGGGGGCGCGCCACGGGTTCACCATGGACACCCCCCTGGCGGCGTTTTCCCCCGAGGCCCTCCAGGCGCTTTTTTTCGGCGACGCGAATGCCCGGTTCACGGGCGTGGTGAACCTGCTGGAAAAAGGGCAGGCCTTCGGCTCCATCTGGCGCGACGAACTGTCGCGCTACCGGCAAAGCCGCCCCTGTCCGGCCTGCGGCGGGGCGCGGCTGCGGCCCGAGTCGCTGGCCGTGCGGGTTGAGGATCTGAACATCCACGAGTTCTGCTCCCTGTCCATCGAACGGGCCCTGGCCTGGCTGGCCGGGCTGTCGTTTACCGGGGCCTCGGCCGTGGTGGCCGTGCCGCTTTTGAAGGAACTCACCCACCGCATGGAGTTTCTGGCCGGGGTGGGCCTGGACTACTTAAGCCTGGCCCGAAACATGGCCACCCTCTCCGGCGGCGAGGCCCAGCGCATCCGGCTGGCCGGACAACTCGGCTCGGGGCTTGTGGGCGTGACCTATGTGCTTGACGAACCGAGCATCGGCCTGCACCCGCGCGACAACGCAAGGCTTCTGGAGACGCTTCGCCGCCTGCAGGGCCGGGGCAACACGGTCCTGGTCGTCGAGCACGACGAGGCCACCATCAAAAGCGCCGACCACGTCATCGAGCTTGGGCCGGGATCGGGCTGGCTGGGCGGGGAGATCGTCTATCAGGGCGACGTGGACGGGATGCTTGCGGACAAGGACTCGCTGACGGGCAAGTTTTTGCGCGGCGACATGGTCATCGCCCGCCCGGAAACGCGCCGCACCCCCACCGGGCGCCTGACGCTGCGCGGGGCCCGGGCCAACAACTTAAAAAACCTGGACTGCACCATCCCCTTAGGCTGCCTGACCTGCGTCACGGGCGTGTCCGGCTCGGGCAAAAGCTCGCTGGTGGTGGACACCCTGTACAAGCACCTGGCCCTGTCCCGGGGCATCAAGGTGGACGCGCCGGGCGAGATCGGCGGCATCGAGGGCGCGGCGGCCATCGAAAAGATCGTGTCCATCGACCAGACGCCCATCGGCCGCACGCCACGCTCCAACCCGGCCACCTACACCAAGGTCTTCGACGAGATACGAAACATCTTCGCGGCCACAAAAGACGCCCGCAAGCGCGGCTACAAGCCGGGCCGCTTCAGCTTCAACGTCAGCGGCGGCCGCTGCGAGGCCTGCGGCGGCGACGGCCAGATACGGGTGGAGATGCATTTTCTGCCGGACATCTTCGTCACCTGCGAGGTCTGCGGCGGCCTGCGCTACAACCGCGAGACTCTTGAGGTCCAGTACAAGGGCTTTAACATCTCCCAGGTCTTGGACATGACCGTGCGCCAGGCCGGGGACTTTTTCGAGAACTATCCGGCCTTAAAGCGCCGCCTGGACGTGCTCAGCGAAGTCGGGCTGGAATATCTGCGCCTGGGGCAACCGGCCACCACGCTCTCGGGCGGCGAGGCGCAGCGCATCAAAATCTCGCGCGAGCTCGGCAAGCGCAGCCTGCCCGGCACGCTGTACATCCTGGACGAGCCCACCACGGGCCTGCACATGGTGGAGGTGGGCAAGCTCATCGCCGTGCTGCAAAAGCTGGTGGATCGCGGGGCCAGCGTGGTGGTCATTGAGCACAACACCGACGTGATCATGGCTGCGGACCACGTCATCGACCTGGGCCCGGGCGGCGGCGAGGCCGGGGGGCGCATCGTGTCCCAGGGCACGCCCGAGGAGATCATGGCCGACCCGGAGTCGATCACCGGACGGTTTTTGGTGTAGCGCGGCGGCGCGGGAAGCGCGAGGGGCGCGAGGGCGCGGGGGAAGGCAAGGCGACGGGGTAAGGGTAAAGTTAAGGGTAAGGGTAAGGGAAGCCTCCGGCGGCCAAAGGGCTCAAGCCCTTTGGAATCCCGTGACCACAAGAAACAGCGGCTATCGGTAATGGTAGCGGCAGGCGACAATGACCACATCGCCCCGGTCGACCAAGTAGATCAGCCGGTGCTCGGCGTCGATGCGCCGCGACCAGCATCCAGCCAGGTCGAACTTCAGTGCTTCGGGTTTGCCTGTTCCGGTGAATGGGGTTTTCAGTGCTTCCTTGATGAGCGAATGAATTTTCTTGAGCTTTTTTGGCTCACTCTCGTACCAAAAGAGGTAGTCTTCCCACGCCTCGGCTGTCCAGACCAGACGCACGTCATTCCCCTCTCAGGGCATGTTCCTGAACATCGCCGCCACGGGCGTGGGCCAAACTGGCCCTCAGTCGGGCCGCATTGGCGGGAGACCGCAAGAGATAGGCTGTCTCCTCAATGGCGTTGTAGTCGGCCAGACTCATCATGACCACAGGCTGGGCCTTTTGCCTCGTGATGATCACAGGAGTGCTGTCCGTGCAGACTCGGTCCATGGTGGCGGCAAGGTTCTCCCTCGCGTGGCTGTAGGTGATGGCATCCATTTTCTTCTCCTTGCACACTCCAGACTTGTACGTATTTTTGTCCAGAAGTCAAGTCACGCCAATTCGCCGCCCGCCACACTCACAGGGTCTTTTTTTCGATGCGCAGGCAAAGGCTGGGCAGCACCAGCCCGAAGGCCAGGGCCATGAGAATGGTGGTCATGGTCAAAAGGTCATGCCAGGCCGAAAGAAAAATCGCCTGGTCCTTTTCCTGGACGAAGCGCAGAAACCCCGTCATGGCTTGGTAGGCGTAGACCCCGGGCACCATGTTGATGACCCCGGGGATGGAGAAGATGTGGGTGGGCAGGGTCAGCCGGTTGTGCGGCCAAAACGAGAAGGCGCTGACGGCGGTTGAGGCGAAAAGCGTGGCCAGCTCCACCCCAACCCCGCAGGCCATGGCCAGGGTGCGTAGCGTCAGCCCCAGCGCGCCGCAGGCCGCGCACCAGATCAACGTATAGCGCGGGGCGTTGAAAAGCACCGCGAATCCCGTGGCCGCCACGGCCCCGAGCAGGGCCTTCACGGCCACATCCGCCGCCATGCCCGGCATCACCACAGCCCCTTGAGCACCAGGGCCAGCGTCATGCCCGCCGACAGGGCCAGGGTCATCAACAGCCCCATCACCGCCCGGGTCAGGCCCACCGTAAAATAGCCCCGGATGAACTCCTCGAAGGCGTCGATGAGCGGCACGCCGGGAATGAGAAACAGCACCGCCGCCATCTCCGCATACTGCCGGTCCGGCAAAAACTCGGACAAAACCAGGGCGCCGTAGGTGGCCACGAAGGCGCTGACCCCGAACACCAGCACCACGTTGAAGCGCATGGCCGCCAGAAAAAACCGGGTCAAGGCCCCCAGGAAGGCCGCTATGGACGTGACCAAAAACGCCGCCGGGCCGCCGCCGAAGATCACGGCGAAGGCGCCGCAGGCCAGTGCCGCGCAGGCTGCGGTGAGCGTCCGGGGGTAGACGCGCCCCAGACGCCGGATGGCCTCCACCTTGGCCCGTAGCGCATCGGGCGGATAATGGCCCTGGTGGGCCTTTTTGGCCAGCCGGTAGACCGCCGCGATCTTGTTGAAGTCCACGCCGTGGCCGTCGATGCTCTGGACCTGGGTCATGACCTCGCCGTGGTGCACCACGGTGACCATGAGCGCGTTGTGGGCCACGAGGATGTGGATGTGTTCCAGGCTGTGGCCGCGCAGCATGCTGGCGATGGCGCGGCGCACCTTGTCGATCTCGCCGCCCGAGGCGAACATGATGGCCCCGGCCCGGATGGCCGGGGTCAGGGCCTTCTCCAGGCTGGCGTGCTCGTGCGGGAGGTCCGGATGGGTCTGGCTGGCGTCGTCCATGGGTGCAGGCCTACGACGAAACGGCCCGGCTTGTCATCAGAAGACCACCCGCCGGAAGGCCGGAAGGAGCCGGTAGCGCAAAAGCCGCCCGGCCGCGACGCCAAGCGCCACGCCAGCGGTGTTGGCGGCCATGTCCCCAAGCGACGCCATGCGGCCCGGCACGTAGCCCTGGGCGTATTCCAGGGCGCAGCCCAAAACGATCATGGACAGCGACGCCAGAAGCCCCACCCGTTTGCGGGCGAATGCGAAACACGGCAGAAACGCCAGCCAGGCATATCCCGCCATGTGGTACAGCTTGTCCATGTCCGGGAAATCGCCGGGCATCTCCACGTCCGGCAGAAGCGACATGTAGACCACCGCCGCCATGGACGCCGCCCAGACGAGAAGCGCCGCCACGGCCAGGGGCCGCCCCACGGCCCCCTCGCCCCGCGAAAAAACCGACCACCGACCGCTCATGGGAAGCTCTCCGCCACCATCCGCCACATGTCCACCCTCATATCCTTACCCGGGCCCACAGGCGTAAACGCCGCTTCGGCCCATGATCGATCCTCTGCCCGGGCCGTGCCCTGCGCCTGAAATCCGTCCCGCCGCCGGGAGTGCCCGCGCCGTTTTCCCGCCATACCCCGGCGCGCCGGGCCATGCCCTACCACGCAACCCGTGAACCCGCCACAGCAACGCTAGTCGTCGTGCCAGACCGCCTTGGCCTGGGCATAGGGCGTGACAGGCGTGACGAACCGCTTGTCGCAACGCACATCCACCAGATACGCCGTCCCCGACGCCAGGGCCTTTTCGAAGGCCGGTTCCAACTCCTCGGGCCGCTCGACCACCGCGGCCCCAAGCCCCATGGCCCTGGCCATCCCGGCCCAGTCCCGAATGGGGATTTCCGTCAGCCCCGCCGCTCCCGGGCCCTCCTGGTGCGCGCGCAGCCAGACGTTGCCAAGCGCGCCGTTGTTGATCACCACGTACACCACGGCCAGGCCGTACCTGGCGGCGGTCTGGATATCCATGCCGTGCATGAGCATGCAGCCGTCTCCGGTGACCACGGCCAGCGGCACGTCCGGGCGCGCCGCCTTGATGCCGCAGGCCGCCGGAATGGCCCAGCCCATGGGACCGATGTTGGTGGCCGAAAAATAGGTCCGGGGGGCGTAAGCCTGCCAGTAATGGCCGCAAAACGCCCGATGCGCCCCGGAGTCCACCACCAGCGCGCCCTGGCGCGGCATGACCCGGCGAAGCGCCGCCAGCACCCGGGCCGGATGCAGCGGCACGTCCGGGCACTCCTGATTTTGCGCATCGTAGCAGCGCGGCCCGGAGGCCCGGAGGCCGTCGAGCCACTGTCGCCGCTCGGGAACCGAGCGTTCGAGACCGCCGAGGCGCTGACTGTCCGCAGCCAGCGCAAGGCGCAGGATTTCGCCGCAATCCCCGCACAGGGAGACCTCGGCCGGCCACGTCCTCCCGATGACCCGGGGGTCGATGTCCACATGGATGAGCGCCCTGGAAGGGAGCATCTTGCGATCCCAAAACAGCGTGTCGCGTTGGGAGAGCCCCGATCCGAGCACGACAAGCACCTCCACGTCGCCCGAAAGCAGCCCCTCGATGGCATGTCGGTGCCCGGCATAGCCGAAGACCCCGAGCGACAGGGGATGGTCCTCGGGGAAAACGCCCTTGGCCCGAAGCGTGGTGGCCACCGGGATGGCGTAGCGCTCGGCGAAGCGGAGGAGTTCGTCGGCGCAGTCGGATTTCTCCACTCCCGCCCCGGCCAGGATGGCCACCCGGCGCGGGGCTTGGCCGCCTCCGGCCGGGGCCAGGATGTCCAGGGCGCGCTCCATGGCCACGGGGTCGTACGCCCGGGGGCGGTACAGGGTCGCATCGAGCGGCGTCCACGGCGTCGCAATATCCCCGCGCTGGACGTCCGTGGGCAGGCTCAGGTGGACAGGGCCCTGGGGGGCCGCCAGCATGGCCGTCAGGGCCGAACGGAGATGGTGGGCGGCCAGATGGATGTTTTCCACGGCCAGGGATTTGCGAACCGCCGGGTCGAGCATGGCCAGATCGTTGAGGGTGGCCGGGGAGGAATCCTGGAACCCGCCGCGCCCTTCCCAGTCGGTGGGCACCTGTCCCGAGATGATGAGCACGGGCGAGTTGTCCGTGGAGGCGGCCACCGCGCCGGTCAGGGTGTTGGTGACGCCCGGCCCGCCGATGCACAGGCAGGCCCCGAAGCGGCCCGAGGCCCGGGCGTAGCCGTCGGCCATGCAGGTTGCGCCGCCTTCATGGGCCGCCACCACCGCCGTGAGCCCGGAGGTCCGGGTAAGATCCTCCAGGAACGGATCGATGAGCCCTCCGGGCACGAGAAACATGTGCGTAAGCCCCTCCCGGACCAGGGCATCAAGATAATAGGCCGTCGTCTTCATGCGCTCTCACCTCCGGTCGCCGGTTCGTCCTTATCGTCCTGCGCCGCGAACGGATCCCGTGCGCCCTCGGGCAGCGGGACGTCGAAGGCGAAAATCACCCCGGCGATCATGGCGTAAAACCCGCACAGCACCACCAGTTCCACAACACCCTCGACGCCGTACGCCCTGACCACCTCGTCCTGAATCCCAGCCGGGATCGACCGCCGGGCCAGGGCGCATCCCGCCGCGTCGAGGACCGCGCGCAGCCCGGGCCCAAGCCCCTCCGGCTCCCGGCCCGTGCGCAGGGCCTCGCGGACGGACTCCGGAATTCCGGCTTGGCTGGCCGGGCCGCTGTGCTTCACCCATTCGTATCCCGCTCCCATGCGCCGGGCGCAGGCCAGAATCGCCAACTCCCTGGCCTCGGGCGGCAGGGCGGTTTCTCCGAAACGCAGATAGCTGCCCAGGGCGGACACCTTTTCCAGAAGGGCCGGATGGGAGAGCAGGGTCTGGTACATGCCGTCGATGCGACCCCGTTTGGCCGCCAGTTGGTCGTAAAGCGTCCGGGCCTCAGGCGAGAGGTCTTGGTATTTTGGCAGCGGCAGTCGTGACATGCTGGCTCCTCGGGGGAAAACGTGCGGGGGAGGGACCGGCCCGAACCGGGCATCCTCCCGTGCACGCCAAACGCGTTCGGCGCGTACGGCGCGTACGGCGCCTCAGGCCGCCGCCAGGGACCACCAAGTCAGGCCTCCGGAGATCGACAGCCCTTTCCCCCAGGCTGGTTTCCGATACGTGGGATATAGCCGAGGCTATCGCCGCTGTCCATTGCGCGGCGGCGGGCGGTCATGGCGCTGGAGAACGGCATGCGCGCGGCGGAGGACAAGGGGTACGTGATGCGCCTTGGGGACCGATAGCTCGACGCCTTGACATTTATAAATCAAAGGCTATAAAAAGCATGCGCCGATGGATGGTCGAATTTATCAACGGACACGCCGTGGAAGAGTTCGAAGCCTTGCCCGCCGACATGCGGGCCAAACTGCAACGGACCTTTCGGCTTGTGGAGGAACGCGGCTTGACCGCCTTGGTCATGCCCCTGGCCCGCCCTGTGGATGGGCGGATATGGGAATTCCGGGCGACAGGGCGGGACGGGATTGCACGCCGCCTGTACGCGGCGGCGAGTGGTCAAACGCTTCTGGTGCTGCGGACCTTCATCAAGAAAACCCCCAAGACCCCGCGCGGAGAGATCGACATCGCCAGACGACGGCTTGAGGGAGAAGAAGATGCCTAGAATAAAGGCCCGCGATCTGCACGACAAGGCCATGCGTGACGACCCCGAATATCGGCGCGAATATGAAGCCCTTGAGGAAGAATTCGCCCTGATTGCGGCCATGCTGGACGCCAGGCAAAAGGCGGGGCTGACCCAGGCCCAGGTCGCCGAGCGCATGGGGGTCAAACAGCCCGTCGTGGCGAAGATCGAGGGCGGCAGATCAAACGTGTCGTTCGGCACGCTGAAGCGCTACGCCAGGGCCACGGGGTGCAAGGTCAAAGTCGAGTTCGTGCAGGGGTAACACGGCCCCGGACATGCCAGTGGGATACTGACGCAAGGCCATGGCCGGGCGGCCGGAGCGCCATCCAAAATCTGTTGAACGAGCTCCCCTCCCGCCCAGTGTTTCGTCAATTCGGGTCGCCGCATATGCCCCACTCACGCACGACGGCGAGACCCCTTGCCGGGATATCGCCCAGGATGTATAGGCGATAGCACTCTAACATCTGGGGATCGTTCCGTTTGAATGGACGTCATTCTTCGCATGCTCATTCTGTTGTAACCGGACGCCATAAACCATTTCAAAACTCCACAACTCGCACAGCACACGGCAAATTTTAAGTTTTGCATAGATTTAAAAATACAGAAAAGGATTCTCAATGCTGCGCTACTGGGGAAAAACAGAATATTGGCATGATGACCCGCGAAGCTTCCGGGGCTATCATCTCCTCGTCCATCATTGCCTGGATGTCGCCGCCGTCGCCCATGTCCTTCTCGACAAAGACCCGCTTTGGGCGGCGAAAATGGATGCCACCTGTGGAGTAGACGGTTTTTCGCGGACCATCCCCTTCTTTCTTGCCCTGCACGACATAGGGAAATTCTCGCTGCGTTTCCAGGCCAAATCACCGAAAGCCCAGCAGCGTCTCGGCAATCTCCGCTCCTGCGATACGGCTTCCGTGCATCACGCCGAAATGGGGCAACGCTTTTTCAAGCATCATTTTCGAAAGCCCCTCCTGCATGGAGACATCCTAGGCAAGGACGCCCCGCCCATAAACGGACGCTGCCATTGTCTCAACACCATCCTTTCCACTGTGGCCGGACATCACGGCAAACCCGTCTCCACGCCCACGCATGACTGCTTTCCGGCACAGGATGTGGCGGCGGCCCTGGAATTTTGCCGCGAAGCGGCCTGCCTGCTTCTCGATGACGCGGGGCGTCGCGTCGTGGCGCGGCTGGCCATGGAGGCCGACGAGCAGGCCATAAACGCCTTTTCCTTTCTTTTCGCCGGGTTCGTGGTTCTGTGCGACTGGATAGGCTCGGATACCCGCTCTTTTCCGATCCTCAACGCCACGCCGGATGATCCCGAGGCTGCCCTGGACGTGTATTTCCAAAATCACGCCCTCCCCGCCGCGCAACATGCCGTCGCGGCAAGCGGCGTCCTCCCCCCCAGGCTTTGTCACGTTTCTTCGTTTACAGACTATTTCCCGTCCATCGCCTCACCGAGTCCGGTGCAGGACCACATGTGGCGCTTTGCGCCTGCCGGGCCAAGCCTGGTCATCATCGAAGACCTGGCCGGAGGCGGCAAGACCGAGGCCGGGCTCGTCACGGCGCTTCGCCTGGCCGCCATGACACCGGGCCAGACCATCCTCATGGCCCTGCCCACCATGGCCACGGCCAACGGCATGTACGACCGAATGCGCACGGCGTTCGGCGCGCTTTTTACGGACATCCCGCCGCCGTCCATCATCCTGGCCCATTCCTCCCGCGATCTGCACCCCGGTTTTCGGGACAGCCTCGGCCTGGAAAGCATTCCCTCAACAGATGCTGGCAGTGACGCCGGACGGGAGGAAACGGCTCAGACGCATTGCTCGGCATGGCTTTCGGACAACAAAAAAAAAGCCCTCTTGGCCAGCCTCGGCGTATGCACCATCGACCAGGCCCTGTTGTCCGTCCTGCCGTCGAAGCACGGCTGCCTGCGTCTGGCGGGACTGGCCCGGGGGGTGTTCATCGTGGACGAGGCCCACGCCCATGACCCGTATGTGCATAACCTGCTGTGCGTGCTTCTGCGTTTCCAAGCGGCCTTCGGCGGCAGCGCCGTCATTCTTTCGGCCACGCTTCCCGAATCCATGCGCCGGGATCTGCTTGCCGCTTATGCCCGGGGACAAGGCCGGGAACTCGGCGACTGGACCGAAACCAAAGCCTTCCCCCGGGTGACGGTCAGTTGCAACGGGAAGGTCACGCCGCAGGCCCTCGCACCGCGCCCGGATCTTGCCCGCACGCTTCGCGTTGACCTCTGCCACGACGACGGGGAGATACTCGACCAGGCCGTCCGGGCCGCCGAGGACGGCGCGGCCGTGCTGTGGATTCGAAATACCGTCAATGACGCCAGAAAAACATGGCGAGACGTCTGTTCCCGGATCGACCCCGGCCGCACGACCCTTTTCCATGCCCGTTTCGCCCTGTGCGACCGGCTGCGCATCGAACGCGAGGTGATGGACCGCTTCGGACGGAAAAGCACCCCGGACATGCGCCGGGGACGTATCGTCGTCGCCTCGCAGGTCGCAGAATTCAGCCTCGACTGCGATTTCGACATTCCCTTCTCAGACATCGCCCCCATGGACGCCCTGCTGCAACGCCTCGGCCGGGGCATGCGCCATCTGCGCCCCGACGCCTCGCAAAGCGACCGGCCGCCGGGCTACCGCACCCCGCGCGGCGTGGTTCTGTGTCCGCCATTTGCTCCGCCGCCCGGGAAGGACTGGATTTCCGCCTTTTTGCCCGGCACGGCCGCCGTCTATCCGCATCACGGCAGGCTGTGGGCCACGGCCCGCTATCTGGCCGATCATGGGGAAATTCGGCTGCCCGATGATCTGCGCGAAGCCATTGAGGCGGTCTACGGCGACGGCGTGGTCTATCCTCACGCCCTGGACCGGGCAGAGGAAAAGGCCTTTGGCGAGGCACTGGGACAGGGCATCCTGGCGAAATACAACGCGCTCAAGCCCGAGGCCGGATACTGCGCCCTGGAGGCCTGGCTGGACGAGCGCATCGTGCCCACGCGGCTTGGGGCGGCGCTGACCCTGCGCCTGGGGAGGCTTGTGGACGGCCGGATCGTGCCATGGGCCGAGGGCGCAACACCCAGGGAGGCCTGGGGGCTTTCCGAACTGCGGGTCAGGCTGGACATGCTTGGGGATATGGTTCCGCCACCCGCCGAACTGGAGGCGGCCTGCGAACTGGCCCGGCAGACCATGCCGGACAAAGGGAAGTTCGCGGCGCTTCTGCCCCTGGCCCCGCACGGCGGGTCCGGGGAGTGGCGCACGCCATGGGCCGCGCTTCGCGGCGGGCGGGCCTATGCGCAGTATAGCGCCTGGGCCGGTCTTGACATGGTTGGTAGCGATGCTTAATTTTTGGCGTTCTCGAATTTTTTCGAGATGATCCGTCTAGTTATGTCACGTTATTGACTATACGGAAATGTTCCCCGAGTTCTCGGGGATAGCCACAAATTTCAAATTTTGTTTTTTGTATTTCTTTCGTTTTCCTGGTTGACATCGCGACACGAGGGATTAAACATAGTGCCAACTGGAAGTGAAAATAATCTAGGAGTCTAGTTATGTCACGAAGTGACAAGATAAAAGGAGTTCAGATATGATACGTATCCAAAGTGGTTTTTTCTTCGGCCTGGAGACACCCATTTGCACAAGGCTCATTGGCATGCTCATCAACCTCGCCCTCTCGGCGCGGGGAATTGATTTTCGGTTCCGCGCCCAGTGTGCGACAAATGATCTCAACCCCACGAGGAGGTATTATGCCCCTGAACCTACTAACCGATCCCTGGATTCCGGTCAGGCGCGCCTCCGGCAGGCGGGAGAGCATCTCGCCCTGCCAGATAACCAGTAACCCGGACGACCCCGTCCTGGCCGTGTCTCATGACCGTCCGGACCTGGCGGCCGGGCTGACCGAATTTCTCGTCAGCCTGTACCAGGTCTGCCTGCCGCCCCGGGACGAACGGGCCTGGGACGCCTGGAGGGATACGCCGCCCACGCCGCAGGCCGTGGCGCAGGCCCTGGCCCCGTATGCCGACGCCTTTAGCCTGGACGGCGACGGGCCGAGGTTTCTCCAAGACCTGACCGTGGCCGACGACCCGAAAGTCAAGGAAAAGCCCGTGGACGCCCTGTTCATCGACTACCCGGGCGAAGACGCCGACACCTCCGGAGCGGACTTTTTCCGACGCATCACCGGTCCCATGCGCCTATGCCCGGCCTGCACCGCCGCCGCCCTGTTCACCCTCCAGGCATGGTCCCCGGCCGGAGGCCAGGGGAACCGGACATCCCTTCGCGGAGGCGGCCCGCTCTCCACCCTCGTGCTCGGGGCGACCCTGTGGGACACGGTCTGGCGCAACATCCTGCCTGCACTCCTGGTGGATACCCTGCCCGGCGACCCCGGCAAACCCCGCGAGGCCGTCTTCCCCTGGCTCGCGCCGACCCGGATCAGCGGCAAGGACGGCCAGGACACCCATGCCTCGGACATCCACCCCCGCCAGACCCTCTTTGGCATGCCCCGGCGCATCCGCCTGCTTTTCGAGACCGGCCCGGCCACGCCATGCGCACTCTGCGATAAAAAAAGCACCGCCTGGGTCGAACGCATCCTGGCGAAGAACTATGGGGTGAATTATACAGGCGTGTTCGACCATCCCCTGACCCCCTACCGGCAGGAACCCGGCAAGGAGCCCTACACGGTCAAGGCCTCGCCGGGAGTCACACGCTACCGGAACTGGATCGGCCTGACCCTCGGCGCAACATCGGAAACAGGCTTTATGCAGCGCCCCGCCCTGGCCGTACGCCACTTCCTCGACGCCCGGGCCTCCTATGAGATCGAGGAGGGACAGGAGGCCGACCGGATATGGGCCTTCGGCTTCGACATGGACAAGGCCAAGGCCAAGGCCTGGATCGAGTCCACGGCTCCTGTTTTCATCGTCCCCGAAGAACACCGGCAGGCGTATGCCGAGCGGGTCCGCCAGGCCACGGACGCAGCGGGACTTATCTGCGCCAATCTCAACTCGGCCGTACGCAAGGCCCTGGTTGACAAGGGCCGCAAGATCAAAACGGACGCCTCGTTTACCGCCGCCGTCGAAAATGCGTTCTACCGCTCAACCGAGTCCATCTTTTACGAATGGCTTCGGGAACTGGCGGCCACGGCCGGGCAGGAACCACCGGCCGTAAAGGACCGCGAACGTTTCCTGCGCGACCTGTGCGCAGTCACGTACGAGATCTTCGAGCGTTACCTCAAAAGCGCCTCGTTCGACGGCGAACTGGGGGCGGGCCGCGACCTGCTGGCCCGCAAGGCCAGGGCCTTCAAGGAACTCAACAACTTCAACACGCCGGGCAACGATACCCTGCGAAAGCTCATGGACCTGCCCGCGCTGGAAAAAGATATGAAACGACCGTCCAAAACCGGCCGCAAGGCCAAGGGAGGATGACATGGCATCGCCAAGACGGCTGTATTTCGACAAAAATTCCGACGAGACCGGCATTCTCGCGTCCTTCTGGAAGAAGCTCGAAGCGCGGCGCGGCCCCCGGGCCGCCCTGCGCCGGGCCGCCACCTTCCAGGAGGCCGTGGTCGAGCCGGTCTTTTGGGAGCTTGCGGCCGAACTCAAGAACGCGGGGTTCGATCTGCCCGAGGAGGACATCCCCAAACTCGCCCTTCTCCTGATCCTGGCGGCACGGGTCAAGACGCAAAGCGAAACGCACGTCTCATTGGCCCGGGCCATGGCCCAGCCGCGCTCCGGCGACTCCCCGCCGGTCAGCAGGCAACGCTTCAAGCGCCTTTTGGCCGAACGGGACATGGAACGCTCGTTGTCGCTATTCACCGGCGTCCTGCGCCTTCTCGGGTCAAACGTCTGGCTGCCGGGGCTGGCCTGGGCCGTATGGCGCTGGGACGAACCCGGCGACGCCGCCCGGTTCAAAATGGCCGCCGACTATTTCGGTAATCTCAAAGACCCCAACAAAACGAAATAATCCTGAAAGGAGACGACCATGACCACGGGACGCTTTCTGCAATTGCACATCCTAACCAGCTATCCCCCGGCCAACCTCAACCGTGACGACCTGGGACGTCCCAAGACCGCCATCTTCGGCGGCTCGACTAGGCTTCGCGTCTCCTCCCAGTGCCTCAAGCGCACCTGGCGCACATCGGACGTCTTTTGCGAGGCCCTGACCGGCCATGTCGGCACCCGTACCAAGATCATGGGCAAATACATCTATGCCGCCCTTGTCCTGGGGAAGCCCCTGGCGGCGGTGCTGGCCGAGCCCGTGTTCCCGCTCGAGAAACACTCCTTCGAAGCCCTCGACAAAAAGGCCCTGGAAAAGGCCCGCGTCCTGGCGGGATTTTTCGGCGAGTGCAAATCTCGGCCATCGACGAAAGAGGACCTTGCGAAAACACCGATGGCCGAGGTCGAAATCAAACAACTGGCCCATTTCGGTCCGGAGGAGCTTGCCGCCCTGGATGAGGCGGTGGAGGCGGTCCGCACGGCCGACGCCGTGGACCCCGCCGGGCTGTCGCTTTTGCAGCGAAAGCTTACGGCCGTGGACATCGGCATGTTCGGGCGCATGCTGGCCGCCGACCCGGCCTTCAACGTGGACGCCGCCGTGCAGGTGGCCCACGCCATCAGCATCAACGCCGTGACCGTGGACGAGGACTATTTCACCGCCGTGGACGACCTGAACCGCCACGAGGAGGACGCCGGGGCCGGACATATCGGCGTCACCGAGTTCGGAGCGGGCATCTTCTACCAGTATGTCTGCGTCAACCGCGACCTTCTAACCGAAAATCTCGAAAACGACGCCACGCTGGCTCAGAAGGCCCTGCGGGCGCTCGTCGAGGCGGCTGTGAGCGTGGCTCCGTCCGGCAAGCAGAACTCCTTCGCCTCCCGGGCCTTTGCCTCCTATGTGCTGGCCGAGAGCGGCGACAGGCAGCCGCGCAGTCTAGCCGCCGCGTTTCTCGATCCGGTGGTGGGCGTCGGGATGATCGCCCAGGGGGTGGACCGCCTGCGCCAGACCATGGGCAAATTTGATACGGTGTATGGGCCGTGCGCCACAAATCGCTACGAGTTCGACGTCGAGTCCGCCTCCGGAACGCTTTCCGGACTGCTCGACTTCGTGGCGAGGTAGCCCATGCGCGACTACCTGACCTTTCACGTCTCTGCGCCGCTATGCGCTTTCGGCGGAATTGCCGTGGGGGTGATGCGTGGATGCGAGGCCGGTCCGACCAAGTCGGCGGTCATCGGCCTTCTGGCCGGGGCGCTCGGCGTCCGCCGGGTCGAGGAGGAGACGCACCGGGCCATGGCCCAGGGACTTGGCATGGCCCTGCGCATCGACGCCGAGGGCGAACCTTTGCGCGACTTTCACACCGTGCAGACGGTCAAACTCGCCCGGAACGCCACCCCGGGCACCCGGGCGCAGGCCCTTGGCTGCAACGTCAAGGACACGCCCATCGTCTCGCTACGGGACTACCTGTGCGACGCGGCCTTCACCGTGTGCCTGTGGATGCGTGGAGACGGCGCGCCACAACTCGCGGAGTTGGCCCGCGCCCTGGAACATCCGGTGTTCGTGCCGTACCTGGGCCGCAAATCCTGCCCGCCCGGGCAGCTCTTCGAACCGCTTGTGGCGGCCCACAAGGATTTCCTGGCGGCCCTGACGGCCAGACCGCCCAGGCGGGATTTCTGCGCGGCCCTGGCCAAGGCCGGAGAATACGTGCGGTGCTTCTGGGAGGACGAACCCGGTCAAAAGCCGCATCAGATCGAGTCCCGGCGCGACGTGCCGGTGGTCCGGACGGACCCCCGACGTTTCGCGCAACGGGAGGAGAAACGCGGACATGTCATCATGCCCAAGGAGGCGCCATGTTCATAAGCCGTATGACGCTTTCCCCGGACATGAGCGGAAAGCGGACGTATGAAGGGGAATATGCGCTGCACCAGGCGGTATGGGAGCTTTTCAAGGACCGTCCGGACCAGGAGCGGGACTTTCTCTATCGCCGCGACATACACCAGGGCAGAATCGTCGTCCTGGCGGTCTCCATGCGCCAGCCGCGCCCAGACGGCCCGCATTGGACCGTGGTCACCAAGCCCTACGCCCCGGACCTGCGCAGGGGCGACCGGTTGCGATTCTCCCTGCGCGCCAACCCGACTCGCACCAAACATGCCGGTTCCGATACGCGCGGGAAACGTGTGGACGTGATCATGGACCACAAGACGCGGCTTAATGCGGACAACGTGCCGCCGGACAGACGCCCCACCGAATCCGCCATGGCCCAGGAGCTCGGATGCGCCTGGCTGCTGCGTCGGGCCGACGAACTGGGACTGGACATAGAAAAGGACACCTTGCTGGCGCACAGTTACACGACCTTGCGATTCAGAAAGCCCGCCGCCCAAACGAAAATACAGATTGCGACCCTGGACTTTGAAGGCTTCGCCACGGTGGCGGACCCGGACAAGGCCCTTGCCGCCATGACCCGGGGCGTCGGCCCGGCCAAGGGGTTCGGCTGCGGCCTTATCCTGGCGAGGCGGGCCTGATGCTTCCCCGGCTGTCGCCGTTGCCGCTCAAGGAGCGGGCCTCCATGGTGTTCCTTGAACGGGGCGGCCTGGACGTGCTGGACGGCTCTTTTGTGCTGGTGGACGCCGGAGGCGTGCGCACCCACATCCCCGTGGGCGGCCTAGCCTGCATCATGCTCGAACCGGGCACGCGGGTCTCGCATGCGGCCGTGGTTCTGGCGGCGCGGGCCGGGACGCTTCTGGTCTGGATCGGGGAGGCCGGGGTAAGGCTGTACGCCTCCGGCCAGCCCGGCGGGGCGCGCAGCGACCGGCTCCTGTATCAGGCCGCCCTGGCCCTTGACGAGGACGCCCGGCTCAAAGTCGTGCGCAAGATGTACGCCGTGCGATTCGGGGAGGAGCCTCCGTCGCGGCGCGGCGTGGACCAGTTGCGCGGCATTGAGGGGGCCCGGGTCAAGGAGATGTACCGCCTGCTGGCCCGGCAATATCGCGTGCCGTGGTCCGGCAGAAAATACAACCCCCGGGACTGGGGTACGGGCGATCTGCCCAACCGTTGCTTAAGCGCCGCCACGGCCTGCCTGCACGGTCTGGCCGAGGCGGCGGTTTTGGCGGCGGGCTATGCCCCGGCCATCGGCTTCATCCATACCGGCAAACCGCGCAGTTTTGTGTACGACATCGCCGATCTGTACAAGTTCGACACGGTGGTTCCGGTGGCCTTCTCCATTGCGGCCAAACCATGCGCCGAGCCGGAACGGGCGGTACGTCTGGCCTGTCGGGACCGGTTTCGGGAGATGAAGCTTCTGCGCCGCATCATCCCGGACATCGAGGATGTCCTGGCGGCGGGTGGGCTGGCCGTGCCGCAGGCTGCGCCCGAGGCCATTGGACCGGCCTTTGCGGACGAGGAGGGACTGGGCGATGATGGTCATCGCGGTTGAGAACGCCCCGCCGCGCCTGCGCGGCCGCCTTGCCGTGTGGCTTCTGGAGATTCGCGCGGGCGTGTACGTCGGGGATTATTCGGTGAAGGTGCGTGAGATGATCTGGAACAATGTGGAAAACGGGCTTGAAGACGGCAACGCGGTGATGGTGTGGAGCGCGCGCAGCGAATCGGGGTTCTCGTTTCGCACGCTGGGTCCGAATCGGCGCATGCCGGTTGATTTCGACGGATTGGAATTGGTGTCGTTTTCGAGCCCGGAGCCGCTGGACGGATAAGGCGGTCGATCCTTGATAACCGCATAGGTGAAGGGTTGATTTTCTTGACAAAAATCCGGTAGATTTTCCCAGTTGAAAAAACCCTGGGAAAAGAGGATGTTGTGTCAAGAGTGTTCCCCGCGCTCGCGGGGATGATCCGATCATCCTCCCCATCCTCTTTCTGGCCCTCTCGTGTTCCCCGCGCTCGCGGGGATGATCCGCGCAAGGATCACGTTCTATTCTTATCTGGACAGTGTTCCCCGCGCTCGCGGGGATGATCCGTACAGGGCCACGGCCAACCCATACGGGGCCGGGTGTTCCCCGCGCTCGCGGGGATGATCCGTGCGCCGCGAGATGGAGCGCCGCCGCGACCTGGTGTTCCCCGCGCTCGCGGGGATGATCCGAATGGCCGGGCCTGGGAGGATCGGCGGTTTCAGTGTTCCCCGCGCTCGCGGGGATGATCCGTTTCCGGCGGCTGGGACACCGGCCCCGGCGGAGTGTTCCCCGCGCTCGCGGGGATGATCCGAGCGACGATCCGCCGGATGCGTCCGTCAAATAGTGTTCCCCGCGCTCGCGGGGATGATCCGACCTGGGGCCGGGTCACGGCCCTGGCCGCCGCGTGTTCCCCGCGCTCGCGGGGATGATCCGGTGTTTTGACCGACGGACGACAACAGCATCCGGTGTTCCCCGCGCTCGCGGGGATGATCCGGCCGCTTCGCCCGGCTCGATCTTGTCGGCGCAGTGTTCCCCGCGCTCGCGGGGATGATCCGATCGTTCGTTACATCGCGGATTCGACTGGCGTGTGTTCCCCGCGCTCGCGGGGATGATCCGGCATCGCGGCCGCCGAACATGTGCTGGCTGGCGTGTTCCCCGCGCTCGCGGGGATGATCCGGTTACCGGGGCCATCAGCCAGGGCGCCACGGTGTGTTCCCCGCGCTCGCGGGGATGATCCGCCAGGACGCACACCTTCATCTCCGGCACGGACGTGTTCCCCGCGCTCGCGGGGATGATCCGGCGGCCGACGGTGACGTGACCATGTACATCATGTGTTCCCCGCGCTCGCGGGGATGATCCGGTACGCCGTCCGTTATTTCGTCGTCAAGTTATGTGTTCCCCGCGCTCGCGGGGATGATCCGCGCCGGATCGGCAGGCCCACCGGCCCGCCCTCGTGTTCCCCGCGCTCGCGGGGATGATCCGGAGGCGGACATCGTCTACAGCCTGCTTTTGTCGTGTTCCCCGCGCTCGCGGGGATGATCCGTGCCCGGGCTGGGAGTGGATCGACCCGCTCAAGTGTTCCCCGCGCTCGCGGGGATGATCCGTCATTCCAGGTGGAAATCGTCGGCTGGCGAAAGTGTTCCCCGCGCTCGCGGGGATGATCCGGCCCCTCTAGCTATGTGACGAACACGGTTCCCGTGTTCCCCGCGCTCGCGGGGATGATCCGACCGCGAAAACCTTGTCCAAGGCTTCGTCCGGGTGTTCCCCGCGCTCGCGGGGATGATCCGATCCGGCGCGCCTCGCCCGGGTCGATCTTGCCGTGTTCCCCGCGCTCGCGGGGATGATCCGTCGGGTTTTTTATTTTCAGCATGGGCGAAAAAGTGTTCCCCGCGCTCGCGGGGATGATCCGGAAATCAACTCCATCGGACGGGGTGATGACCGGTGTTCCCCGCGCTCGCGGGGATGATCCGGAACGCAAGATCTGGCTGCCCGAGGGGCTGGTGTGTTCCCCGCGCTCGCGGGGATGATCCGAGCGAGGAATGGAGACATATCCCGGGTTTTCCGTGTTCCCCGCGCTCGCGGGGATGATCCGGAGGCGGCCCGGGATGTGGAACCCAGGCTATGGTGTTCCCCGCGCTCGCGGGGATGATCCGTACTGGGCCAGGGCCGGATCGCGGTCGGCGATGTGTTCCCCGCGCTCGCGGGGATGATCCGGCAGGATCGCCAGTTTGCCGGACAACCGGTTCGTGTTCCCCGCGCTCGCGGGGATGATCCGCGGTCCTGGCCGCGTATATTCGTCATCGGTTAGTGTTCCCCGCGCTCGCGGGGATGATCCGATAGTATGATATCACGCATATATATTGCAATCGTGTTCCCCGCGCTCGCGGGGATGATCCGGCGAGGGCAGTTTCCCGGGGGTACAGCTACGGGTGTTCCCCGCGCTCGCGGGGATGATCCGTTTCAGGCGGCCTCGTCCGGATGGATTTCCCGGTGTTCCCCGCGCTCGCGGGGATGATCCGATTTACACGTCGTTACCGTGGGGCGGCGGCTAGTGTTCCCCGCGCTCGCGGGGATGATCCGTCCGTCCTGTCCGTGCGCCGCATCGTGCTGACGTGTTCCCCGCGCTCGCGGGGATGATCCGAACGGACGGGCCTGGGAGGATCGGCGGTTCCAGTGTTCCCCGCGCTCGCGGGGATGATCCGTCAAAAGCGACGAAGGCACTGCTCCGGATGTAGTGTTCCCCGCGCTCGCGGGGATGATCCGTCACCTGCCCGGGGTAATCCACCCGCTCGCCCGTGTTCCCCGCGCTCGCGGGGATGACTCATTCTCCTCACGGTGTCGGCCATGATGCCCGCCGTCATGCGCATGGGCGAGGTCGTGTTGCGGCCAGCGGCCGCCGGATGATTAAGGGCGGCGGTCATTCGTGCGGCATGGGTGGTTATATTGATCATATCGGAGATGACGCTTGCCTCAGAGGGCAGGGATCATTTAGGTGACGCAAGAAGATCGGCGGGGTCGAGATTCCCCGAGTGTTCGGGCGCTAGGAAGGGATGAAGGACCGTCGTGGAACCCGTGACTCCACGGGGGTGGGACGCTCCGCCGGTTTTTCATTTCTGCGGGTAATGAAATTCCCTCACCCGTTGTTTGTTCATGCGCCGGTCATCGGCATGCATAATATAACAAAGCACGCTACCGACCTTGTTGATCCGGGTCACGGTCAACAGGTCGTTTTTCCCCGAAAAAAATATACTGTAGCGGTCCCGGAAGCCGTCCTCGTATTCGGTTCGATTTATCTCGAAGTGTTCCCCGCGCTCGCGGGGATGATCCGCTGGCCATCGACGACTACAAGGGGTCTGCGGTGTGTTCCCCGCGCTCGCGGGGATGATCCGATCCTGCGCATCATCGCCAAGAAGCCCGGTTTGTGTTCCCCGCACTCGCGGGGATGATCCGCCCATGGCCCGCCACATGCGCTGCCGTCCAAAGTGTTCCCCGCGCTCGCGGGGATGATCCGTGGATTGCGACACGACGCCGGACGTTCCGCCAGTGTTCCCCGCGCTTGCGGGGATGATCCGAGAAACTGGCGAAACCGGTCGCCGGGGTGAAGGTTGCCCGGAATGTAAAACCGAAACTACGAGCGAGGGAAAAAAGAACGAATGAAATCCAAGATGACATCGATGCCGATGACGATGAGTCCGGCCAGGACGCCATGTCCGAAGGCGGACACAAAGTCCGGAATCCCGAGCAGAGCCCGGATGGCGTACTCTCCGAGGAACACCAGCATGGCCACAATGTAGATCATGAGCAAGGCCGTCACGTTGGAGTTGATATCGGGCGCGGCCCTCGCGCACGGCTTCACTGCCGTATTTATGACAGCTTGCGGACAGGTGCAAGGACGTGTTCCCCGCGCTCGCGGGGATGATCCGAAACTGCGAGCCTAATAGCTGTCGCTACGGCCGTGTTCCCCGCGCTCGCGGGGATGATCCGGCGTTGAGCCGTTAGGAGATGTCAGGCGGTCAGTGTTCCCCGCGCTCGCAGGGATGATCCGACACGCAGGCATGCCCCGCAGCCTGAAAAGTGGGGCCAGAGTGGGGCCAAAAGCCTACAAACAACAAAAAGGAGCTACGGCTTTCACCGTAACCCCTTGAAATTTTTGGTGGGCCATCAAGGACTCGAACCTTGAACCAACGGATTAAGAGTCCGCTGCTCTACCAATTGAGCTAATGGCCCCCGCGTAAGCGCGAGAGGGCGATTTACCTCCACGGCACATGGTTGTCAAGAATCTCCCATGATTTTTTTGCAATCCGCCCGCTCGCCGGAGTATGTCCGACGCCTCATAAACCATGCCCTCCCCGCTGAAATCGCCAATTTCCCGGGATAGGCCGGATTGCCCGTTTGCTTCACGGCGCGATCTGGTCTATTTTCACTTTTTTATGCGCATAACGTCGCCAATCCCCGCCGACGCGGGACCAATGGATACTCCCATGAGCCAGATTTTGGGCCTGAAATTCCGTGATTACGGACAGATATACTATTTTTCCTCCGGACCCTACGTGGTCAAGCCGGGCGATCATGTCCTGGTCAAAACCGACCAGGGACTGGGCATGGCCCAGGTGGCGGACATCCCCGGGGCCCCCCCGGAGGAGCTTCCCCCCGAGGACATCAAACCCATTTACCGGCTGGCCAACGAGGAAGACCTGGAGGCCGCCCGGGAAAATGAGGCCCTGGGCCGCGAGGCCCATCGCTATTGCCGGGAATGCATCCGACATCGCGAACTGGACATGAAGCTTGTGGATGTCGAGGTCTTCCACGACCGGGGCAAGATCGTTTTCTATTTCACCGCGCCGGGCCGCATCGACTTCCGTGAACTGGTCAAGGATCTGGTCAAAAACTACCACACGCGGATCGAACTGCGCCAGATCGGCGTGCGCCACGAGACCCAGATGCTCGGGGCCATCGGCAACTGCGGCCAGATCTGCTGCTGCCGCCGCTTCATGCGCAAATTCGCCCCCGTGACCATCAAGATGGCCAAGGAACAAAACCTGTTTCTAAACCCCACCAAGATCTCCGGCATGTGCGGACGGCTTCTGTGCTGCCTCAATTTCGAACAGGGAAACTACGACGCCTTCCAGCGTAAATGTCCCAAAATCGGCAAACGCCTGGACACCAGCATAGGCGCGGTCAAAATCCTGCGCACCAATCTGTTCCGGGAAACCGTGTCCCTTTTGACCGAAAACGGCGAGGAAAAGGAACTGACCCTGGCCGAATGGCAGGAGATCTCCACCGGCGCCCCAGCCGCATCGCCGACCGACGCCGGTTCGGGACAGCGGGCCATGGCCGAGGACTATCTGGCCTTCCCCGCCACCGGGGACATGTCGCCGCCGACTCCCGATCAGGCGGCCAAAAACGGCCCGCCACGTCCAAAAAACGGCCCCTCACGCCAGGACCGGCCCGATCCGCGCGGCAAACGGCCGCCCAAAAAGCGCTTCCCCCCCCGCAAGGACGACGCCGCATCCGCCAACCGCCCGGCCCAGGAGCATCGCCAGGGTCCGCGCAAACCCAAATCCCGGGAGGGTTCCGAGTGAACCGCTTTTTCATCTCCACCCCCATATATTACGTCAACGCCAAACCGCATCTCGGCCATGCCTACACCACCATCGTGGCCGACTGCGCCGCCAGGTTCCATCGACTGCTTGGCGAGGAGGTCTATTTCCTCACCGGCACCGACGAACACGGCGACAAGATCGCCGAGGCGGCCAAGGCCGCCGGACAGACCCCGGCCCAGTACGCCGACGCCATAAGCGGCCTGTTCAAAAACCTGTGGCCCGAGCTTGGCGTCGAATACACGCGTTTTATCCGCACCACGGAAAAAGAGCACATCGCCGTGGTCCAGGCCGCCCTGCAAAAGGTCTTCGACCAGGGCGACATCTATTTCGGCGACTACGGCGGCCACTACTGCTTCGGCTGCGAACGCTTCCTCACGGAAAAGGAGCTGGTGGACGGCCTGTGCCCGGACCATAAGACCAAGCCCGAATACGTCGCCGAGAAGAACTACTTCTTCCGCATGGCCAAATACCAGGACCGGCTGCTTGCGCACATCCGGGAGAATCCGGACTTCATCCGCCCCAGCCAGTACAAAAACGAGGTGGTGAGCCTGCTGGAAAGCGGGGCCCTGGAAGACCTGTGCATCTCCCGGCCCACCTCCCGGCTGACCTGGGGCGTTCCCCTGCCCTTTGACGAAAACTACGTGACCTACGTCTGGTTCGACGCGCTCATCAACTACATCACCGCCCTGGGCTGGCCGGACGGCGGCGACTTCGCCGCCTTCTGGCCCGCCGCCCAACACTTGGTGGCCAAGGACATCTTAAAGCCCCACGCCATCTTCTGGCCCACCATGCTCATGGCCCTTGGCATTACGCCCTACCGACACTTAAACGTCCACGGCTATTGGCTGGTGCGCGACACCAAGATGTCCAAGTCCCTGGGCAACGTGGTGGAGCCCCGGGCCATGGCCGAGGCCTTCGGGGTCTCGGGCATGCGCTATTTCCTTTTGCGGGAGATGACCTTCGGCCACGACGCCAGTTTTTCCGAGGAGTCCATGGTGGGCCGGTTCAACGCCGACCTGGCCAACGACCTGGGCAACCTCTTCAACCGGGTTCTGGCCATGGCCCACAAGTATTTCGACGGCGTCCTGCCCGATCCGGAACACGCGGAATTTTCCGATCTGGACCGGGAACTGGCCGCCCTGGCCGTGACCGCCGCGAACAACTGGCGGGACATGTTCGCCTCCATGCGCTTCTCCAAGGGCCTGGAGGCCCTGTGGGAACTTGTGCGGGCCTTAAACAAGCATGTGGACGCCTCGGCCCCCTGGACGCTTTTCAAGGAGGGCCGCACGGCCCGGCTGGCGGCGGTCTTGCACTCCACCCTGGCGGGCATGCGCAAGACGGCGCTGCTTTTGTGGCCGGTGATGCCCGAGGCCTCGGAAAAGATGCTCGCCCTGCTGGCCCAGCCCTTTGTCCCGGCCGAGGTGGACATGCAGCGCGAATGCCGGGAACTGGCCATGCTCCCGGCGGGCGCCCGGGTGGAGACCGGAACGCCCCTTTTCCCGCGCAAGGAGACCCCGGCCCCCATGGAGCCCGCGGCCCCGGCCGCAGCGGCCAAGCCGGGAAAGCCCTCGAAAAACAAGGACGCGGCCGCCCCCAAGGCCGCCGCCAAAGCCGACCCAGTGGAGGCCCCCGCCCTGGCCGATGTGGAATTCGCCGACTTCCAGAGGCTCGATCTGCGCCTGGGCGCGGTGGTGTCGGTTTCGCCCGTTCCCGACGCCGACCGGCTGTTTTTGGTGGCCGTGGACCTGGGGGAGATGACCCCGCGCCAAGTGGTGGCGGGACTGGCGGAATATTTCCAGCCCGCCGACCTCATGGGCCGCCAGGTGGTCGTTGTGGCCAACCTCAAACCCCGCAAACTGCGCGGCTACGTCTCCCACGGCATGATCCTGGCCGTGCGCACGGACGGCGGCATGCAGCTTTTGACCGCCTCCGGGCCGGTCCCGCCCGGGGCCAAGGTCTCCTGACCCCTTCCCGACCCCAAAGATGACGGGCAGTCACGCACCTTTTTCGGCGCGGGCTGCCCTTGACGTTTTTGTCGATTTAAGGTGATCTGCACAACGCTTACACACCCCAGCGCGACTCGGGGACGCATTTTGCTATGGTCAAACAGGAACCCCGCGACGGCCCGCCCCTCCCTCACCCTCCTGACGGCGGCCGGACTCCAGACAAAGGACTCGCCCCATGAACTCGCTTTTTGTGCGGATCGTCGCCACCACGGTGGCTGGCCTGCTTCTGGTGACCATCCTCGGCGCTGCCGTGTGCTCCTGGCGTCTGGACGGATTGGCTGATGACGCCGGGCGCGGCCTGGAATCCGCCCTGTCCCAGAGCCAGGCGGGCGCCGAGGCGACCTGGGCGGTGGGTGAGGCCAAGGCCATCCTAAACGACCGTCTGGGCGGCCTGCCGCTTATGCTCTTCGCCGTGGGCCTTGGCGCGACGGTCCTCGTGGCGGGAATCCTGGCCCTGGTCGTACGCGCAAACCTGCTCGCCCCCCTGAAGGCCCTGGCCGAATTCGCCGCCAGGGTGGCGGTGGGGGATCTGTCGGCCAGCCTCTCGGGTCGCTTTGCAGGCGGCATGGAGACGCTCGCAGGGGCCATGACGGGGATGGTGGAAAAACTCAAGGACGAAACCCGGACAGCGGCCGCCCGGGCCGATGAGGCCCACCGCCTAGCCGATCAGGCCAAAGAGGCCATGTCCCTGGCCGAACGGGCGCATAAAAAGGACGAGGCCCGCCGCCTGGGCATGCTCGGGGCCGGGGAGACCCTGGAAAACGTGGCGGGGGCCATCAAGCAGGCCACCGCCGACCTGGGCCGGGAGGCGCAGGAGGTCGGCCAGGGGGCCGAGGGACAAAAGCATCTCGTGGACGAGACCGCCGCAGCCATGGACGGCATGCTTGCGACCATCCAGGGAGTGGCCCGGGGCGCCGAGGAAGCCGCCCACGCCGCGGCCGAGGCCCGGGGCATGGCCCAAAACGGGGCCGAGGTGGTGGGCCGTTCGGTGGCCGCCATCGGCGACGTCAGCCGCCTGGCCGCCTCCCTGTCCACGGGCATGGCCGAACTGGGGCGACAGGCCGAATCCATCGGCCAGGTCATGACTGTGATTTCGGACATCGCCGACCAGACCAACCTGTTGGCCCTAAACGCCGCCATCGAGGCCGCCCGGGCCGGAGAGGCCGGGAGGGGGTTTGCTGTGGTGGCCGACGAGGTGCGCAAGCTGGCCGAGAAAACCATGCTGGCCACCCGCGAGGTGGGCGAGGTGATCTCCTCCATCCAGACCGGGGCCCGGGACAACGTCAAAAGCGTGGAGGAAGCGGCCAAGGCCGTGGACACGGCCACGGGACTGGCCGGGGAGTCGCGCGAGGCCCTGGGCCAGATCGTGAGCCTGTCCGATGCGGCCTCGGGCCGGGTTCGGGACATCTCCCGGGCCGCCGAGGACGAGGTGACGGCCGGAGAGGGCATCAAATCCGCCATCGACAGCATCCGCGACGTTTCGGCCAAAACCACCGAGGGCATGCTGCGGTCTTCGGCGACCATAGAAAAGCTCGGCGGGGAGATCGAGGAGTTGCTCAAGCTCAACGGGGTCTTCAAGCTCATCGGCCAGGGCACGGCCCAGGACGCCGTGGAGGAGGCCGCCGGGCATCCGGACATGACGGGCCTGCAGGCGCAGGCCATGGAACGGCTCATGCGCGAGATGATCTCCCGCTTCGACTTTTTCGAACTGCTCTACGCCACGGACGCCGCAGGCGTGCAGGTGACGGAAAACATCGCCCCGCCGCACTTCCGGTCAACGGATACAGGCTCGGTCAAAGGCAAAAACTGGTCCAAACGGCCGTGGTTCACCGGCGCCATGCGAAACGGCGACACCTCCATCTCACCCATCTATCTTTCCGAGGCCTCGGGGGAATACTGCCTGACCATCTCCACGCCGATGGTGCGCGAGGAACGCATCGTGGGGGTTCTGGCGGCGGACATCAAGGTCTTCGGCGGCGACGCGGCCGGGAAATCCCGACCGGGCTGCGGCCGTCAGCTCTCGTCGTCGTCCTTGCGGTCCTTGCCATAGAGCCAGAAATCGATGGGGTTTTTTTCACCCGGATGGCGCTTGGCGAAGTTCTTGGAGCGTCGGCTGAAATAGGCCAGGACGACGAATCCCAGGACGATGAAGATGATCAGGAAGACCGTGGCGCTCATGGGTTTTCCTCCCCGTCGGGCGGGCTGGCGCGTTTGCGGGCCGACCGGACGGCGGCCCGAGACGGCGCCTTTCGCCCCCATTCCCCTCTTCCCGCACATCCCCTCCGGCGTCAAGGATCTTTCCAATATTTTTCCGACGCATACTGCGGCATGACGCCGAGTCCTGTTGTCCCTTCTCTTTTTTCCGCGAAAAACATATTGAAAGCTCCTGGAATTCGTGGCATAGGCGGTACGCCTTGGCGACAGGAATGTGAAACTCTTTTGCACTTCGTGTTTTTGCAGTGAGATGGCCCGTTCCGGTGGATGTTCTTTTCGCCCTCACGGATGCTTCGATCCCTTGCCGCCGATTTTCATTACCACCCTGCGCTTTTCCTACGCGGGACACCTGCTTTTCGCTGTGAATTGTCTTCCCGAGAGGTCATCCATGTTCAAAAAAAGCATCAGTTCGGTTCTCATCCTGACCGTGTCCGCCTCCGTGCTGGCGGGCATCCTGGCCCTGGTGGTCTACGTCTCCTCGTCGTCCCACGACATGGCCTTGGAGATGGAGAAACAGGCCATCAGCCAATCTGCGGACATGATCAAGCGTTCCCTGGAATCCTACCTTGGCGAAGTGACGGCCATGACGCGCGCCCTGGCCATGCAGCAGGCCATCCTGGAGGCCTTCTCGGGTTCCCCCGACAGGGCCAAGGAACGTCTGAAAAACTACATGGACGGCTACAAGGACAACTTCCAGGCCATTCTCGTCTTTGACGATTCGGGCAAGATCCTGGCCGGATACAATGCCGCCATGGAGGATCTGGCCGGGCAAAGCCGAAGCGACAAGCCGTACGTGAAGGCCATTGCGGCGGGAGAGCAGCTCATCATCACCAAGAAGGTGTTCCCCGCCTCGAGGGATTCGGCCAAGCTGGTCTTTGCCGTGGCCGTGGCGATCAATGGTCCCGGCGGAAAACGGCTGGGCGGTCTGGCGGTGATTCCCCAGTGGTCCTCGGTCACGGAAAAATACCTGGACAACCTGCGCTTCGGAGAGCGCGGCTATGGATTCATCATCGACGACACGGGCGCGATCATCGCCCATGCCGTGGACAAGACGCTGCTGCTCAAGGACATGGGCGACGTGGGCTTCGTTAACGAGGCCCTGCGCATCAAAAACGGCGTAGTGGAATACGACTGGAAGGGTGAGGACAAATTCATGGCCGTGACCACCCTGGCCGAAACCGGGTGGACCATCTGTATGAGCGCCTACGCCTCTGAGATGACCGAGACCGCCACCACCCAGCGCAACGTGCTGCTCATCGTGGGCGGGTTGATCATCGTGGCCGTGGTCCTGATCATCGCCCTTTCCCTGCGCATACTGGTGACCAGGCCGCTTTCGGCCATCGAGGTCTTCACCAAGCGCATCGCGGCCCAGGACTACAAGGCCGAACTTTCCGGGAACTTCCGTCTGGAGATGGCCGACCTGGCCGCCAACATCCGGGGCATGGTGGCCGAGATCAAAAACAAGCTGGGGTTCTCCCAAGGCATGCTCGACGCCATGACCATCTCCTGCATCGTGTCCGATCCCCAGGGAAAGATCGTCTTCGTCAACCAGCCGGTCATCGATTTTCTGGAACATGTCGGCAAGCCCGCCGACTACCTGGGCATGACCGTGAGCCGGTTTTTCTACGGCGAGGAAGGCCACACCACCATCACCGAAAAGGCCGTCTCCGAGCGCAGGCCCATCCGCAACGTCCAGGTGGAGGTGCCCACCCGCAAGGGCAACGCCGTCTTCACCCAGGTCGACGCAGCGCCCCTCTACGACCTGGACGGCCAGCTCATCGCCGGGTTCGCCCTGTTCATGGACCTGACCGAAATCCGCAAGCAGCAGGAACTCATCGCCGCCCAAAACGAGATGATCGCCGACGCCGCCCACAAGGCCCGGGACGTTTCGGACCTCATGGCCTCGGCGGCGGCCCAGCTCTCGGCCCAGATCGAACAGTCGAGCAAGGGGTCCGAGGTGCAGCGCCAGCGGGTCCAGGAGACGGCCACGGCCGTGGAGGAGATGAACGCCACGGTGCTCGAGGTGGCCAAAAACGCCTCCATGGCGGCCGAACGTTCGGACGCGGCCAGCCGCAAGGCCAAGGACGGCGCGGACATCGTCACCCAGGTGGTGGCGGCCATCGACTCGGTGCAGCGCGAGGCCGTGGGACTGAAAGAAAACATGGGCGCCTTGGGCCGCCAGGCCGAGGACATCGGCAAGATCATGGGGGTCATCTCGGACATCGCCGACCAGACCAACCTTTTGGCCTTAAACGCCGCCATCGAGGCCGCCCGGGCCGGAGAGGCCGGTCGCGGGTTCGCGGTGGTGGCCGACGAGGTCCGCAAGCTGGCCGAAAAGACCATGACCGCCACCAAGGAAGTGGGCGAGGCCATCGGCGGCATCCAAAAAGGGGCCCGGGAGACGGTGGTGCGCGTGGAGGCGGCGGTTTCCGCCGTGGCCCAGGCCACGTCCCTTTCGGAAAAATCCGGCTCGGCCCTGCACGAGATCGTGGATCTGGTGGACAACGCCGGGGATCAGGTGCGCTCCATCGCCACGGCCTCGGAACAGCAGTCCGCCGCCAGCGAGGAGATCAACCGCTCGGTGGACGAAATCAATTCCATCGCTGCGGAGATGGCCGAGGGCATGGAGCAGTCGGCCCGGGCCGTGAGCGATCTGGCCGTCCAGGCCCAGACTCTAAACGACCTCATCGCCACCCTGCAAAACGGCGATGCCGCCCTGCCCGGCGCGTCTCCCAAGGCCCTGGCCTAGGGCCAAACGCCGCCGCAACACGACCTGAGCGAACGGGGACCGCGATGGACGCGGTCCCCGTTTTTCGTCGCCGCCCTCCTTCCCGGCCGTCCCAGGCCAGGCCGCCTGCAACCTTGCCGCCTGGAGCTTTTGCGGCTATTGCACGAAGCGCGGACACTGCGGCGCGAGGCGGACCACCCGGCGGCTGACGCCGCAGGAAAACGACGTGGGCCTGGGGAAATCACCGCCGCTGGCCGCGACAGGTCCGCATACCCCTTATCGTCAAGGAGGCCCCATGCGGGTGCTTTTGGTCGGATCCGGAGGCCGGGAACACGCCCTGGCCGTCAAACTCAGGCAAAGCCCCGGCGTGACCGAGCTTTTCATCGCCCCGGGCAACGGCGGCACGGCGGCGCTTGGGCAAAACGTGCCCCTCGCCGATTCCGATGTGGCAGGGCTTACAGCCTTCGCCCGGGAAACCGGGGTGGAGCTGGTGGTGGCCGGGCCGGAACTGCCCCTGACCCTTGGGCTGACCGACGCCATGGCCGAAGTCGGTATTCCCTGCTTCGGGCCGGATCGCTTCGCGGCCGGACTCGAAGGCAGCAAGGCCTTCGCCAAGGAGATCATGCGCGAGGCAGGCGTGCCCACGGCGGATTTCCAGGCCTTCACCGACCCGGCGGAGGCCTCCGCCTACATTGAGGCCAAAGGCGCGCCGTTGGTGGTCAAGGCCGACGGGCTGGCCGCAGGCAAGGGCGTGGTGGTGGCCGGAACGGTCGAAGAGGCCAAGGCCGCCGTGACCGACATGATGGTGAAAAAGATCTTCGGCCCGGCCGGAGAGACGGTGATCGTGGAAGAGGCGCTTTCCGGCGAGGAGGCCTCGTTTCTGGCCTTTTGCGACGGGGAGCGGTGCGTGCCCCTTACCGCCTGCCAGGATCACAAGGCCGCCTTCGACGGCGACACAGGCCCCAACACCGGCGGCATGGGGGCCTATTGCCCGGCCCCGATTCTGCCCGAATCCGAATACGGCCGCATGGCCGACCGGGTCATCGTCCCCATCATGCGCACCCTGGCCGCCAAAGGACATCCCTTTCGCGGCGTGCTCTACGCCGGGCTGATGATGACCGAAAAAGGCCCCATGGTCCTAGAATACAACGTGCGCTTCGGTGATCCCGAATGCCAGCCCCTGCTCATGCGCCTGCGCGGCGATTTGGCCGAGATCCTTCTGGCCTGCGCCACGGGAAGCCTCAACGAGGCCATGGTGGGCTGGTCGCGGCAAAGCGCGGTCTGCGTGGTCATGGCCGCCTCGGGCTATCCGGGAAGCTACCCCAAGGGCATGGAGATCACCGGCATCGAGGCGGCCCAGGCCGACCCGGAGGTGACCGTGTTCCAGGCCGGGACGCGCCGTGACGGCGAGCGGCTGGTGACCTCGGGGGGGCGGGTTCTGGGGGTCACGGCCCTTGGGGCGGACCTGGCCGGGGCCAAGCAGCGGGCCTATGCCGCCGTGGCCAAGATCCATTTCGACAACGCCTTTTGCCGCTCGGACATCGGCGACAAGGGGTTGCGCCGGGAGGCGAAAACATGAGCAAGGTGGCCATTTTCATGGGCAGCATCTCCGACGAGGACAAGATGCGCCCCTGCGCCGAGGTGCTGGCGGCGCACGGCGTGCCGTTCACCTTCACCGTGACCTCGGCCCACCGCACCCCGGAGCGCACCCGGCGGCTGGTGGCCGAGCTTGAGGCCGCCGGGTGCCAGGTGTTCATCTGCGCCGCCGGAATGGCCGCCCACCTGGCCGGGGCCGTGGCCGCCGCCACCATCCGTCCGGTGATCGGGGTGCCCATCACCGCCTCGGCCCTTGGCGGCATGGACGCCCTGTTGTCCACGGTGCAGATGCCGCCGGGATTTCCCGTGGCCACGGTGGCTCTGGATGCCGCCGGGGCGCGCAACGCGGCCTGGCTGGCGCTTTCGATCCTGGCCCTGTCCGATGCGGCCCTGGCCGACCGCCTCGTTGCGGCCCGGGAGGGTTTTGTCGCCTCGGTGGAAAAGGCCGCCGCCGATCTGGAGTCCCGAACGGGCGCACCGTCCTGATCCTCGACAAAACAAAAGCCCGGAATGATTCCGGGCTTTTTTTGGATCGAGAAGCACTCCCGTCGGCGACAGCGGGAAAACAGGGCTAGTCCTGTTTCTTGACCCGCTTTTCCCACAGCCGCATGTCTTTCATCTTCTTGCGGCGTTCGCGCTGCAACTCCTTGCACACCAGGGGCATGTTCTTGGGATACCCCCACTTGGCCCGATATTCATCCGGCGTCAGGCCGAATTTGGCCAAGTGTTTCTTGGTCAGGATCTTAAACGACTTTCCCGACTCCAGGCAGATGATGCTTTTTTCCCGCACAGCCTTTTTGGGATCGGCGGGAACGGCCGCACCAACCTCGGCCGCAGGCGTGACGCCCTCGGCGATGGCCCGGATGCTGTCCGCAAGGCGGCGGACCATGGAGGTGATCTCATCCTCGGTCATGTTCCGCACGCTGGCCTGGGCTCTCACGATTTCCAAAGCTTCCTTCAAGTAATCATCCATTGCCGTCTCCTCTCGTAAAAAAAGTCAAAAATCTCTTCTTCAACTCACGCGTAAAATCCATCTACTGCTTCTTGACCACTTTTTCAATATGCAATCGACAAAAAAACAGCGGTCTGAAAGTTGAATAAGAGACTTCAACACAGCTCCCCTGGGACTTTGTGAAATGTTGCTCTAGTATCTCCCCGCACCCGAAACTTTTCCGGACATTCCATTCCCGGCCTTGACCAGGCCCGGCAACAAACCGCAACGGCCTAAACCGGCGCTCCCGCCTCTACCGAACAGCATTGCCTGCACATCCAGCGCGGCAGGATCGCCCTGAAGCACGCGCCCCCGGAGACGCCCCTCCAGCCGGACAGAGAAATCCCACTGCACCGGGGCGGTGCGTTGAAGAGCACAACTTAGTCCGTCAAAGCGGCCTTTCCGCCGGGCGTCGCCACAGCGCTGTTTGCTACAGCCGAGGCCGACAGCCGCATCAGGGCCTTCACCCGCTCGCCCGGGTCTGGCCCAAAACATCCCGTCCAAAACATTCGGCCCATAACATCCGACGCAGACACCCTGGCCGCGGCGAAGGCGACGTCGGCCCCCTGTCTGCACGGACCATCCTTTGGGGACCGATTTCGCAATCCCAGCCGCCCGGAATCGGCGCAAAGCGCCTGGCAGGCCGCGCGCTTTGGGCAAAAAAAAGGAGACGGGGCGCGAGGGTAGCCCCGTCTCCAAGTACAGATGCGACGAACGTGGGAAAACCCGAGGGCATGGGATCTCCCCGCGTCCGGCGCGCCCCGTCGTTACAAACCGGGGGGAGGGCCGTTTGTGTCGAAAAGTCCGAGCGACTTTTCGGAGGGCGAAACGGCTGGGAAATACGCGCCCTGCCCGAACCGGCAGCGCAAGTCGGATAAAAGATCGTACTTCGAGGCGCTGTCCACTCCGGCCACGATGACGTCCATGAGCAGATTCTCGGCAAAGGCGCACACGTTTTTGAGCCTCTCCGCGAAACCGGGACCGGTAAACGCCGCCTGATGGGAAAGGCAATGGTCGGCCTCATGCCCCACCCGCAGATAATCGGCGGGCAGCATTTCCAGGAAACGATAGGGCAGATTTTCAATGTCGGAAAAATCGATCCCCAGTTTCAGGCCGTGGCGTTTCAGCTCCAAAAAGGCGTGCAGGGAGGCCAGGGGCTCCTCCTGAAGCTCCTCGCAGTCAAAAACCAACACCACCCGGGCGGGATCGAGGTCCAGGCCGGACACCACCTTGGCGGCCACGGCCGCTGCCCGGGCGACGTCCCGGCCGCCCCGGGGCGCGCCCACGGCGGCCACCAAAAGCCCGGGGGCGTCGCCGTGGCGGGACCACCGAGCATATTCCCGGCACACCGTTTCGATAACCGAAAGGGGAAGGCCTCTGCCGGGCAGATGCCCAACGGCGGTTGTATGGGCGCCTGCCGCAAGGCCGACAAAAGAATCCTGGGCGAGGCAGCGGTACGGGTGGGGATAGCGCACGGCCCCCGCGACCTCGAACCAGGCTGGCGCCGCGCTCACAGCGGCTATGCCGCCGGATTCCATGTCGACCACGGGACGGCACGAAACGGGAAAATCACGATACGGACCATGGGCCTCATCCCTGCTGCGGCCGCCAGGGGTCACGGGACAGGGACGGGAAAGGGACGATGCGGAAAGCGTGTCATGTAGGGGCATGCCCCTACATCTACAAAATCCGGGCCATAACGAAGAAATCTCTAACCATGATGAATAAAGATGCTTTTCAATTGCATCAGAATAGCGGGATGCGGGAAATCCCCCAAATGGAACTGGCCCGTCCTTTTTTCAGGACAAATTCCTCAAACCAAGACGGACATCACCAGCCACCCGAAATCCGCATGAGTTCCCAGGCCCTGGCCAGAAGCCGCATGCGCGCGTCGGTGGGAATGCTCAAGGCCATCATGGCCAAGAACACCGCAAACGACCCGAACACCACCACATCGAACATCGGGAGAATATACCTACGCATGGCCGCCTCCAGGGGAAGTTTTTTCCGTATGCCATGCCATGAGCAACAACCATTCCCGCCGCAGGCCCAAAGCCAGGGTACGGGCATGGACCTTCGCCGGGCTTGGTGGTAAGCGCCCCCAAACCATGGACGGCGAACGGACATTTCATTTCCGCACCCTGGGCTGCAAGGTCAACGCCTACGACGCCCAGGCCCTGCGCGAGGAGTTGCGCGCCCGGGGATATGTCGAGGCCGACTCCCCGGACGACGCCAGCCTTCTCGTGGTCAACACCTGCGCCGTGACCGCCCGGGCGGCGGCCGAATCGCGGCGTATCGCCGCCGCCCTGCGCCGCGACCACCCCCGGGCGGAAATCATTGCCGCCGGATGCGCCGTCCGCGCCGTGCCGGGTTTTCTCGACGGCCTGCCCGGCATCGCCGCCGTGCCGGTGATCGCCGAGGTGGCCGCGACCCTGCCCGTCCCTCCGGACGCCCCCCTGACACCGCAGACCGCAACCGGCGAGGGCGTCTCGGATTTTCCCCGGGCCCGGGCGGTCATCAAGGTCCAGGACGGCTGCTCCCACGGCTGCGCCTATTGCATCGTCCCCCGGGCCCGGGGGGCGTCGCGCTCCCGGCCCGTGGACCAGGTGTCGGCCGAGGCCCTGCGCCTGGCCGCAGCCGGATTCCGGGAGATTGTCTTAAGCGGCATCAATCTTGGGCATTATGGACGCGACCTGCCCCAGACCCCCGACTTCTGGGATCTGTTGGCCGCCCTCGGGCGCGCCCTGGAATCGGCCCACCCCGGCCAGGTCCGCCTGCGCTTAAGCTCCCTGGACCCGGGCATGCTCACGCAAAAGGCCCTGGACGTCCTGTCCGATGCGCCGTCCGTATGCCCCCATCTGCATGTTTCCCTGCAAAGCGCCGCCCCGGAAGTCCTGGCCGCCATGCGCCGGGGCCACTACCGTCCCGAAGCCGTGGCGGATTTCGTGGCCAAGATGGGCCGGATCTGGCCGGTCATGGCCCTGGGGGCGGACATCCTGACCGGATTTCCCGGCGAATCGGACGCCGACTTCCGGACCACCTTGGATTTCTGCCGCGCCCTGCCCCTGACCTATGCCCATGTCTTTCCCTATTCCCGGCGTCCCGGCTCCCTGGCCGCGAGTTTTCCCGGCCAACTCCCCGCCGACGTAAAAAAGGAACGCGCCCGCATCCTGCGCGATCTGGCCCGGGACAAAAAAACCGCTTTCGCCCGCACCGTGGCCGCCCTTCCCCGGCTGGCCTTCGTGGCCGAACGGGTCGGGCCCGCCCGGGGGGTATGCGAATATTACCTGGAATGCCGCCTGGAAGGCCCCGGACAGGGCGGCATCCTGCCCAGGCGACTGGTCGCGGCCGTGCCGTTCGGGGTCGCAGGGGCAGACGCCACGGACATCCTGGTCCGCGCCGCATCCCCGACGCCTCCCCCGGGAGACGCGCCATGAGCATCCCCGGCCATCCCGGCCCGGCCATGGCCGTGCTCTCGGTCTTATGCGCCCGCATGGACGATCTGTGGCCCGTGCTGCTGCCCCGGATCACGGACCTTTTCGGTCCCCCCTGCCGCATATCCGCCGACTTGCCCTTTTCCTTCACCACGTATTATGATGCCGAGTTGGACACGCCCATCGTGCGCCGTCTGCTGGGATTTTCCCGGCTCGTGCCCCAAGAGGCCCTGGCGGACATAAAGCTTGCCACCAACGCCCTGGAAAACGCCATGGCCCGCGAGGACGGTCGTCGCACGGTCAACCTCGATCCGGGACTTCTGACCCAGGAGCGCCTGGTCCTGGCCACGGGCAAAAACTTCGGGCACCGCATCTATCTGCGCGACGGCATTTTCGCCGATCTGACCCTTGTCTTTCGCAAAGGCTCCTGGCACATCCTGCCCTGGACGTTTCCCGATTACCGCACCCCGGAACTCCAGGCCGAACTGACCGCGCTGCGGGGGATTTTCCGCCAATGTCCGGAAATCGCCAAGACCGCGCCCCAACCATCATCCGTATAAAGGACACGATCCCATGCCCAAAAGCATGACCGGCTTCGGCCGCAGCCGATTGGAAAACGACGCCTTCATCCAGACCTGGGAGGTCCGGGGCATTAACAGCCGCTTTCTCGATCTCAAATGGCGGTTGCCCCTTTTTCTGCGCTGCCGCGAGACCCAGCTCGAAAAGGTCGTTCGCGAGTACGCCACCCGGGGGCGCATCGAAATCCATCTGCATTTCCAGTCGCCGCGTCCCGAGATCCAACACATCTCCTTAAACCGCCCCGTAGCCCTGGCCATGTTCGACCAGCTGGCCGCCCTGGCGGCCGAGCGCGGCGCCTCGTTCTCCCCGGACGTCAATCGCCTGCTGTCCGTGTCCGCCCTGTGGCAGGAGGATCTGGACGAACCCGACCCCACCCTGGTGGCGGCCTTGTCGGAGGGCCTGCGGGCCGCCCTGGCGGACTTCTCCGAATCCCGGGCCAAGGAGGGGCAATGCCTGGCCAAGGACATCGTGGCCCGGCTTTGCAGCATGGACGCCTGGTGTGCGGACCTGGCCCGGCTGGCCCCCGGGGTGAAGCAGGAACGCACCGACGCCCTGTTGGCGCGCATCCGGGCGGCCATGGACAAGGCCGGGGCCGATGTTTCCGAGGACCGTCTGCTGCAGGAAACGGCCATCCTGGCCGACCGGCTGGACGTCTCCGAGGAACTGACCCGGCTGGCCGAACATCTCAAACGCCTGCGGCGGCTCCTGGCCGACGGCGGCGAGATGGGCAAGAAGCTCGATTTTCTCATCCAGGAGACCTTCCGGGAGATCAACACCTGCGGCAACAAGGCCCAGAGCATGGACATCAGCCGTCTCGTGGTGGACTTCAAGGCCGAACTCGAAAAATGCCGCGAACAGGCGCAAAATATCGAATGATCCGGCCCGTCGGCCGACACGGAGCGCGTCCATGGCGAAAAACGCCCTCTTGAACATCGGGTTCGGCAATTTCCTGGTGGCCTCGCGGGTGGTGGCCATCGTCAGTCCCGCATCCTCCCCCATGCGCCGCCTGCGCGAGGACGCCCGGGCGGACAACCGGCTGGTGGACGCCACCCAGGGCCGCAAAACCCGCTCCATCATCATCACCGATTCCAACCATGTGGTGCTCTCGGGCATTCAGGCCGAGACCATCGGCCAGCGTTTCATCCAGGAGGACGCATCCGATGACGACTAATCGACTGGGATTTTTGTTCGTGGTTTGCGCCCCCTCCGGCGCGGGCAAGTCCACCCTGCTTACGGCCCTGTGCCGGGAATTCCCGGAACTGACCTTCTCCGTGTCCGCCACCACCCGCCCGCCCAG